>JBBASD010000070.1:0-12545 GCA_040399485.1 Cyanobium sp.
GCTGAAACGTCTCAGAGCTTGGCTCCGCAGGTGGGACAGAACAGGTGGGCACTGGCAGTGGTGTTGCCGCAGTGGTCGCAGTGGCGTTGGGTGTCGATGGCCAGCTCGGGATGGCTAGGTAAGCCCACCATCTGGGCGTTGCTGGCACCCGGGGGAACCATTGGATAGCAGTTTTCGTTGCGACGCACCTTGACATCAATGAAGGCGGGGCCGGGATGGGCCAGGGCCTCGGCCAATTGCTGCTTGAGGGTGGCGCGCTCGCTGATCAGCACACCACGGACACCAAAGGCTTCCGCCAAGGCCTCAAAGTTGGGCATGCCCTGGGTCATGGCCGAGGCGGAGTAGCGCTCGCCGTAGAAGCTTTCCTGCCATTGCCGCACCATGCCCTGCCAACCGTTGTTGATCACCACCACCTTGACGGGCAGCTGGTATTGGCTGAGGGTGCCCAGTTCTTGGATGTTCATCAAGATGCTGGCATCACCAGCCACGCAGACCACCTGGGCCTGGGGATAGGCCACCTGGACCCCCATGGCGGCCGGCATGCCGAAACCCATCGTTCCCAACCCGGCGCTGCTGATCCAGTGGCGGGGGCCCGTGGCGAGGTACTGGGCAGCCCACATCTGATGCTGACCGACATCGGTGGTGATGTAGGCATCCGGGGCCAACTCCCGCAGGGCCAGGAGCACCTCCTGGGGAGCAATCTCCCCTTCGGGCACAGGAACCGTCAAGGGATAATGGTGCTTCCAACTAGCAATCCGCTCGAGCCAGGCCTGGGTGCGGCCGCCGGAGGTTTCGCCAGCGGAGGCGGCCACCATGGCTTCGAGGGCTTCCTTGACATCGGCCACCAGGGGCACCTGGGGGGTGCGGTTCTTGCCGACCTCGGCCGCATCGATGTCGATGTGAATGACCTGGGCGCGGGGCGCAAAACTATCGAGGCGGCCGGTGACCCGGTCATCGAAACGGGCGCCGCAAGCGATCAAAAGGTCGCATTCGGTGACGGCAAAGTTGGCATAGGCCGTGCCGTGCATGCCAAGCATGCCCACCGAAAGGGGGTGACGTTCGTCGAAGGCCCCCTTGCCCATCAACGTGGTGGTGACCGGCAATTGGAAGCGTTCGGCCAGTTGATGCACCGCCCCATGGGCGCCGCTGCTGATGGCCCCGCCACCGACGTAAAGCAGGGGACGACGGGACTGGCGGATCAGTTCGAGGGCGGCGCTGATGGCCGCTGGCTCCACGGGCTGGGGTAATTCAAAGCCGTTAGGGATGACGCTGCCTGGTGGCACCGGCACGTAGTCAAATTCTTCGAGCCCCACATCCTTGGGGATATCGATCAGCACGGGTCCCGGCCGGCCACTGGCAGCGATCAAGAAAGCCTGGGCCACGATGCGGCCGATCTGAGCCGGATCGCGCACCACCCAAGAGTGCTTCACAATCGGCATGGTGATACCGAAGATGTCCGTTTCCTGGAATGCATCGGTGCCGATCGCGGCCCGGGGCACCTGGCCCGTGATCACAACCATGGGCACAGAATCCATCTGGGCCGTGGCAATGCCGGTGACCAAGTTGGTCGCTCCCGGGCCCGAGGTGCCAAAGCAGACCCCCACCTTGCCCGTAGCGCGGGCATAGGCGTCGGCGGCATGGGCACCACCCTGTTCATGGCGCACCAACACATGCTTCAACCAGCCCCGGGCTTCAGCTTTGTGCAGTTCGTCGTAGATCGGCAGGATGGCGCCGCCGGGATAGCCGAACACATCCTTGACGCCATGCAGATGCAAGGCATGCATCAAGGCATAACCACCATTGACCCTCTGGGCCACTCCGCCCCTCACCGGCAACGGTTCGTGCCGCAAGGATTGGGGCAAACGGGAATCGGAGCTAGTAACCGTGGAGGGGACTGGTGTGAGCGTCACAGCAGGGAAGGGGCGGTAGTAACGAAGAAGGCGGCAGCTTATTGAAACGTTCCAACCTTAGGGGGCGAACCCATCCTTGGGGACTGGAACCGACGACTGGCGGCCATGGCCCGCAACACCCGGGCGGGATCGAGCCAGGCGCCTCGATAGCGAATCCCCCAGTGCAGATGGGGGCCAGTGCTGCTGCCGGTCATGCCCACATGGGCGATCGTCTGGCCCGTGCGCAGCCGCTGACCCACCTGGAGCGCTACAGCCCCGCTCTGATACGTAGAGCCACCAACCCTGCCAGCGAGGTGGCAGTAGGTGTGCTCATAGTCCCCGGAGCGAATCACCAGCCCATTGCCGCACCCCCCGCCCTGGAGTATCTCCACCAGCACACCGCTCCACCAGTTGCGAACCGGGGAACCGAGCGGGGCCGCGATGTCCAGTCCGTAATGGGGACGCATCCCGCCATCTACCGGATGAAAGCGCAGACCGAACCCACTCGTATAACCGGCGAAGACCTGCACCGGGAAGGTGGCCCGCAGCCAGGCTTCACGGCCAGAGGCCTCGGCCGGGCCAGGGGCCCCGATCAGGCCGATCATCAACGCCATGGCCAGGGGGCGGCGCCAGATAGCCAGCTCAGAGCAATCCCAGAGCATGGAGGGGCCCACGGCCACTGAGCAGTTCAAGCAGAAAAGCGGAGAAACCCACCATGGCCAAACGACCGTTCCAGACCTCCGAACTGTTGTTCCAACCCCAGGCCCACTTGTCCTGGGGATACAACTTGACTTTGGTGGGCAGCTGGGCAGCCTGATCCAGGTTCACCTCGGGACCCTCAAGGGCCGCCACCACCAGGTCGGCGAGGCCCGTGATGAAGGTGGGATCGGTATCGAGGGCCGGGACCCGCAAAAAATGGTGAATGCCCGACTCCTCGGCGATTTCCCTGTATTCCAGGTCAATCTCTTCCAGGGTTTCGATGTGTTCACTCACGAAGCTGATCGGCACGACCACCAGGTCCTGAACCCCGTCGCTGCCTAGTTGGCGCAGGGCATCATCGGTGTAAGGCTTGAGCCATTCCACCGGGCCTACCCGGCTCTGATAAGCCAGGGTATGGGGGTTGGCATGGCCCAGGTCCCGCTGCAAGCGCTGCAGGATCAGGGAGACGCAGGCCTCAATTTCGCTTTGGTATGGATCGCCAGCTTCCTCCACATAGCTCTTGGGCACCCCATGGGCGCTGAAAAAGATGTGGGCGCGAGCCGGATCGGAAGCGACCCGGACCTGGCCACCGATCAGGCCAGCCATGGCCGCGATGTAGCCGGGGTGGTCATACCAACTGCGTATGCAGCGCAGCGGCAGCCGGTTGAAAGCCGGGTCGGCCTGGCGCAACCGCTTCAACTCACGAAAACTGGAGCCGCTGGTGCTGATCGAGAACTGGGGATATAGGGGTAACACCACCACTTCCTCGATGCCATCGGCCTTGATATCGGCCACGGCGGATTCGGTGAAGGGATGCCAGTAGCGCATCGCCACATAGGTGGTGGCCTCCACTCCCCGCTCCCGGAGGGTGCTCTGCAGGGCCCGGGCCTGATGTTCGGTGATGCGGCGCAGGGGGGATCCGCCCCCAATTGAGCGATAGGCCGCCTTGGATTTGCCACTGCGCAAGGTGCTGATCAGCCAGGCGAGGGGCTTTTGCAGCGCAGGCGTGGGCAGGCGGATGATTTCGGGATCCGCAAAGAGGTTGTACAGGAACGGACCCACGTCTTCGATCCGTTCAGGACCGCCGAGGTTCAGCAACAGCACGCCGACCCTGGCCATGCCCTCATTTTCAATGCGAGAGGCCGAGCGTAACGCCAGGCTCCCTCGGCCTGCCAATTCCACCCACCCCCCTGGCCAGAAGGGTAGGCAGCCGATACGGTCCGCCCCTGCCCCCGATGCCATTCCTGGCCCCTCCCATCGAACCTTCCCTGGCGACTGCGGTGCGCCACCACAACGGCCTGCTTGCGGCCGAAGGTTGTGCCCTGCGCCTGGAGATCCGCGGCGGCCGACTGGGACTGCGGGGCCCCTTGCCCGACCGCCTTGGAGCGGGGCAGGCGCAGGTCCAACGGCTCAGCCTGGGGTTAATCGCCAGCCCAACCGGCCTGACGATCGCCCTGGAGCGGCTGGCCAGGCTGCGTCAGGAGCTGGCCTCAGGGCGCTTTCAGTGGCACGAATGGAAGCGCGATAGCACCGGCGCCGTCGAAGGGGGGCCTGCCGGCGGTGGCTCCATTGCCGGGGGCCAGGCGTTTCGGCCCCTGGCCGAACAACTCGAGGCGTTTGAGGTCGCATTTCGCAACGATCCGAAACGCCGGCGCCGGCCGGCGGGCAGCCGCAGCACCTGGGCCGCCGCCTACCGGCCCTACCTGCGGCGCCTGGCCGCCCACGCAGCCGACCAGCGCCCGGGCCCCCTCAATGAGGATTTGCTGGTCGAAGTGCTCGAAAGCTATGAGATCTCCAGCCGCAGCCGCCAGCAGTGCGGCGTGGCCCTGGCGGCCCTGGCCCGCCACCTGCAGCTGGATCTGCCCGACGACTGGCGAGACCGGGCGGCGGGCTATGGGTTGCACTTGACACGTTTTCGTCCCCTGCCGACGGACAGCCAGATCCTGGAGCTGGTGCTGCAGATCCCCAATCCCCGCTGGCGCCTGGCCTATGGCCTGATGGCCACCTATGGCTTGCGCAACCACGAGGTCTTTTTTTGCGATGGCAGCGCCCTGGCCCCCGGGGCCGATCGGGTGCTGCGGGTGCTGCCGACCAGCAAAACCGGCGAACACCAGGTCTGGCCCTTCCAGCCCGAATGGATCGACCATTTCGACCTGGAGCGGCTCGGACGGGACCAAAATGCCCTGCCCATCGTGAACCGGGACCTGCGCCACACCACTCTGCAACAGGTGGGCCGCCGGGTGGCCGAACAATTTCGCCGCTACGGGCTGCCCATCACCCCCTACGACCTGCGCCACGCCTGGGCCGTACGCACCATCCACATCGGTCTGCCGGACACGGTGGCGGCCCGCATGATGGGCCACTCCGTGGCTATCCATACCCGCACTTATCACCACTGGATCACTCGGCGAGATCAACAACAGGCGGTGGATGCGGCCTTGGCCCGGCGAGCCGGCTGATGGCACTGCCCCCGGCCACAGTGGCGGGATCGACATCCCAAGCCCCATGAGCGAGACCGCCCCCCCTGATCCCTCGGCGCTGCCACCAGAAGCCCCCAGCCTGGGGCTGAATCCTTCCCTGGACCAGCAGGCCGCCATGATTGGACCCGGTGGCTCCCTCGCCCCGGAGACCGACCCGGAGGCCTACCGGCGCCGCATGGAGCGCCGCCGCGACGTGCAACAACGACGAGTGGAAGCCCGGGATCTGGAAAAGGGGCTGGTGCTGGTGTTCACCGGGGAAGGCAAGGGCAAGACCACCGCCGCCCTGGGCCTGGTGTTGCGCACCCTGGGCCATGGCGAGCGGGCGGCGGTGGTGCAATTCATCAAGGGAGGCTGGCAACCAGGCGAAGCCAAGGCCCTGGCCAACTTCGGCGATGCCCTTGCCTGGCATGCCCTCGGGGAAGGGTTCACCTGGGAGACCCAGGACCGTGACAGGGACCGGGAGCTGGCCCAGGCGGCCTGGCAGCGGTCCCTCACCTACCTGGCCGATGGGCAGCGCAAGCTGGTGGTGCTGGATGAGGCCAACGTGGCCCTCAAGCTCGGCTACCTCGATCTCGCCCAGGTGCTGGAAGGGCTCGATTGCCGCCCCCCCCTCACCCATGTGGCCTTGACAGGGCGGGGAGCACCCCCTGAACTGCTGGCAAGGGCTGACCTGGTCACCGAGATGCGGGCCGTACGCCACCCCTTCCGGGAACAGGGGGTGAAAGCCCAGGCTGGCATTGAATATTGAGGCAATTGCAGGGGATCCCGGCACCGAGTCAAAGGGGCCTGCAAGGAGGGGTTGCTACTGTTCAAGCGAAGGTGGAGGTAGATGGCTTACCGGCGTGTGCTTCTCAAGCTCAGCGGCGAAGCGTTGATGGGGGATCAGGGTTACGGGATCGATCCCGCCATCGTCCAGTCCATCGCCCGCGATGTCGCCGCCGTAGTGGCGAATGGCACCCAGCTGGCCATCGTTGTGGGTGGCGGCAACATCTTTCGCGGCCTCAAGGGCTCGGCCGCCGGCATGGACCGTGCCACTGCTGATTACGTCGGCATGCTGGCGACGGTGATGAATGCCATCACACTGCAAGACGGGCTCGAACGGGCCGGAGTACCGACCCGGGTCCAGAGCGCCATTTCCATGCAGGAAGTTGCGGAGCCTTATATCCGCCGTCGGGCGATCCGCCACATGGAAAAGGGTCGGGTGGTGATTTTTGCTGCCGGTACCGGCAACCCTTTCTTCACCACCGACACGACGGCAGCCCTTCGGGCCGCCGAAATCAACGCAGATGTTGTCATGAAAGCCACCAAAGTTGATGGCGTTTACGACAAAGATCCCGCCAAACACACCGACGCCAAGCGCTACGAAAGCCTCACATTTCTTGAGGTACTCAGCGACGAACTCGAAGTGATGGACTCCACTGCCATTGCCCTCTGCAAGGATAATGCCATTCCAATCCTTGTCTTTGATGTTTTCGGCAGCGGCAACATTGGCCGGGCCGTTGCCGGCGAAGACATCGGCACCCGGATTACCCCGGCCCCCCTTTAATCTCCTACCGCATTAAGCAGGAATCCCATGGATCTGGAAGCCAGCATGCGCAAATCGGTGGAAGCCACCCTGCGCAACTTCAACACCATTCGCACCGGTCGGGCCAACCCCAGCTTGCTCGATAAGATTTTGGTGCCTTATTACGGCGCCGACACCCCTCTGAAATCCCTCGCCACCCTCGCCACCCCCGACTCCCAGACCATTCAGATTCAGCCCTTCGATGCCGGCTCCATAGGACTGATCGAAAAAGCCATCGGCATGAGCGATCTGGGATTGACGCCCAACAACGACGGCAAGGTCATCCGCATCAACATTCCCCCCCTCACGGAAGACCGCCGCAAGGATCTTTGCAAGCTGGCCTCCAAATATGCTGAGGAGGGGAAGGTGGCCCTACGCAATCTGCGTCGCGATGGAATTGACCAGATCAAGAAACAGGAAAAGGATACTGAACTCTCGGAAGATCAGAGTCGAGATGAACAGGACAAAATCCAGAAGTTAACCGACCGCTTCATAAGCGAACTCGAAAAGCACTTGGCTGACAAGGAGACCGACATCCTCAAGGTCTGAGCATGACGCTCGACGCCGACGTCATTGTGCTTGGGGCGGGACCGGCCGGATCGGCTGCGGCCTTCCATCTAGCCTCCCAGGGAAGGCGGGTGATTCAACTGGAAAAGGAGGGCCCCGGCCGGGGCAAGCCCTGCGGCGGGGGCATGGCAGCCTCTGTGCAGCAGTGGTTTCCGTTTGACCTGCGCCCCGCCGTTGACCAGGTGATTCGTCAGGTGCGGTTCACCTGGTGCCTGGAGGATCCGGTGGTGGCTGAGTTACCAGGAGATGCCCCCTTCTGGATTGTGCGCCGCCGGGTGCTCGACGACTTTCTGGCCCGCCAGGCTGTCGATCGGGGCGTTGATCTGCGCTATGGGCGCACCGCCACTGTCCTCAGCCGTATGGGCGACCGCTGGCAAGTGACCGATGGCCAGGGCCAGCAGCTGGAGGCCCGGGGTCTGGTGATCGCCGATGGCTCCGGCTCTCGCTTCGCCGCCGACCAGGGCCTGGGGCCAGCCCGTCCCCGCTATGCCGCCACCGTCTCGGTCGAAGTGGAAGGAACGCCGATCCCTGCGGATGTGGCCCACTTTGAGTTCGGCCTGGTGCACCACGGCTTCTGTTGGGCGTTTCCCCGCAGCGGCGGGTACAGCATCGGCGTGGGCACGTTCATCGGCCAACAGGAGGCGGATGCCCATGCGGTTTTGGCCCGCATGTTGCCAAGCCTGGGGCTGGACCCGGAAGCGGGCGAACGACGCCCTGGGCAACTGAGGATCTGGGATGGTCACCACCCCCTGCACGGGGATGGGGTGGTAGCCATTGGCGACGCCGCATCGCTCTGTGATCCTTTTCTGGCGGAAGGCCTCAGGCCATCCCTGCGCAGTGGCTGCGTCGCAGCCAAGGCAATGGACGATTGGCTGGACGGCGACAATCTGGCCTTGGCCGGCTACAGCCAGACGATGCGCAAGGAGTGGGGCGACTCGATGGCCTGGGGTAAAAGGATTGCCCAGGTCTTTTACCGAGTCCCCAGGGTGGGCTATCAGCTAGGCATTAAACGGCCCACCGCCCCCAAACGCATTGCCCAAATTCTCTCGGGCGAAATGGGCTACGGCGACATCGCCCAGCGGGTGATCCGGCGGTTGCTATTCCAGCGGGGCTAGGCCCTAGGCGCTGATGCACCCCTTGAGATGGCGCAGCCGTTGGTCAATGGAGGCCAGAAGCTCAATGGCGAACATCGGTGCTTCCTGGACCGCAAACAGAAACTTCTCGCGATTCATCACCAGCAGACGACAGGCCGTGACGGAACGCGCATCACCAAAGCGGCGGTGCTCCTGAGTCACAAGGGCTCCGGCTCCAAAGACATCACCTGCATTGATGCGCTCTTTACCTTCCGAGTCATTCCAGGAGAGCTCCACCTCGCCTTCCAGGAGGCCAAACATGCAGTCTCCAGGTTCTCCAGATCGAAAGATCACCGATCCAGGTTCAAAATCCATCACCTCGCCAGAGCTAGCGAGAGCTCTCATGGTGTCCAGGGCATTCACGGCAGGCAATCGGGGGGAAGGCTCTATGACTTTAATGACGTTTCACCGCCCAAATCCACTTCCGCTCCGATTGCCAATTGAACCGGTTTCAGCGCCGGATCGCCAGGGGGGCACCCAGGCCGCCGCGGACGTCGTCGGGCACTAGCCGGCCATCTTTATCCGTATCGAGGGCATCAAAAACCGCGTCACTGCCCACCCATTCCTCGCGGGTGATGCAACCATCGCCATCAAGATCATTTAACAGAAAAATCTCGTGAACAGCATGGTTGAACGCCGCTCCCCCTTCAATCACCGCCAAGCGATGGGCCAGTTGGGCCTCCAGGGTTTCGATCGCCTTGGAGAAACCGCGAATACCCTCATCCAGTTTTTCGCTGGCCATCTGGTCCGCAGCCATCATCGTCTCAAACACCTCCTGATCGACATGAATGCGATCAGGGCATGGGCCAGGCTTAGTAGCATCCAGCTTGCGCTGCAGCACCCCTTCGCTGTTGCGTAACTGATCCATCAAAGCCGGTGAGATGGTCAATAAATCACAACCGGCAAGCTCGATAATTTCATCAATGTTGCGAAAGCTGGCCCCCATAACCTCGGTGGCGTAGCCATAGGTTTTGAAATAATTGAAGATTGCTGTTACGGATAGAACCCCAGGATCCTCGGGACCTGGATAGCTATCGCGCCCTGTTGATTTTTTATACCAATCCAGGATCCGGCCCACAAACGGCGAGATCAGGGTGACTCCTGCCTCCGCACAGGCTACCGCCTGGGAGAAGCCAAACAGCAAGGTGAGATTGCAATGAATGCCATCCTTTTCCAGCCGTTCCGCCGCCTTGATCCCCTCCCAGGTCGAAGCAATCTTGATCAACACCCTCTCCTTGCCAATACCCGCCTGTTGATAAAGGGCAATCAGCTTGTGGGCCTTTTCAATCGTGGCTTCGGTGTCGTAACTGAGGCGGGCATCCACCTCAGTGGAGACCCTGCCAGGCACGATCTTGAGAATCTCCTTGCCAAAGGTGACGCTGATTTCATCAAGGGCTTCCTTGACCACCTCCTCCGCCGCAGCCTCGTCACCGATCACCTGGCGCGATTCCCGGAGCGAACGGTCAATCAGTTCGTTGTAAGCCGGGATCTGGGCCGCAGCCAGGATGAGGGATGGATTGGTGGTGGCATCCTGGGGAGTGAACTGGCGGATCGCGTCAATTTCACCGGTGTCGGCCACGACGACCGTCATGGCGGCCAGTTGATCAAGCAGATGGGCCATGGGAAAGAAGCCTTACAGAATCACTGACCTGGGCCAAACCTACCCACGCCAAGGGCTGGTCCCGAGCCCCTCAACTGCCGCTTGAGCGAATCCGTACAGGAGGCCTTCAGCCCTTGCGGGGGGCGATGGCGGCAGGGGTGGGCGGCACCGGTTTACTAGGGGCGATCTTCTCAAGAACCAACAGGGCTTCGACTATCTGGCGAGCAACCGGAACAGCAACAGTGGCCCCGTAGGCATTGCCCCCCTGGGGCTCATCGACCACCACCAGCACCACATAGCGCGGGTCCTCAATGGGTAAGACCGCAACGAAGCTACAAATCCGAGCCCCCGGGATATAAGTGCCGTTGTGGGCCTTCTGGGCCGTCCCAGTTTTGCCGCCGAGCCGATAGCCGGGGATCTGCAGCCCTTTGCCGCTGCCCTTCTGCACCACGGTTTCCATCCACTCCAACACCTGTTGCGTGACAGCGGGATCGAGCAGGGGGACGCCGGTGCGTGCCTCTGAAGCGGCCAACCCCTCGCCTGACCGCAAGCCGCGTGTGATGTGGGGACTAACCAGGCGACCACCATTGGCCAACATGCCGTGCAGTTGCAGCAGCTTCAGGGGCGTCAGCGAGAAGCCCTGGCCAAAGGCGGCAGTGGCCGGTTCGATGGCGCCGGCGATGAAATCTGAGCGGCTCTTGAGCTGGCCGGCTACGGCACCGGGCAGGTCCGTGTCGGGCACCTCATCGATGCCGAGCCCATGGAGCCATTGCCAGAAGGCCTGCCGCTTGAGCCGGCCCATCACCTGCACCATGCCGACATTGCTAGAAACCTGGAGCACCGTCGGCAGATCAATGACCCCATTGGCCCGCCGATCGGCATTGAAGATCGGCCAGCCACCAATGCTGAGCTGGCCCACGTCATTGACCGTGGAGTCGGGATCGATAGCCTTTTCCTGTAGGGCCAGGGCCAGGTTGATCGGCTTGAAGGTTGACCCCGGTTCATAGAGATCTTGCACCGACCATTCGCGGAACAGGCCCGGGTTGTATTTCCAAAAACTGTTGGGGTCGTAACTGGGGCTGGAGGCAAGGGCCAGTATTTCGCCGTTGCGGGCATCCATCACCAGGGCGGCGCCGCGCTTGGCGTTCCACTGCTTGACTTGACGGGCCAGAGCCTGCTGGGCCACCTGTTGCAACCTGGAATCCAAGGTGAGTTGCAGACGCAGATCGTCGCCGTAGAGGGCACCGGGCTGCAACCCATCGGGCAAGGGCGTTCCGTCGGCGCCGCGGCGCATGGTCACTGCGCTTTCCTGGCGCCGAAGATCGTTATCACGACTTTGTTCTAGTCCGGCCTGGGGCACCCTCTCCAGGTTGAGGAAGCCGACCACATTGGCGAAAAGCGATCCCTGGGGATAAACCCGCTGGGGATAGGCCTGGAGGTCCAGGCCGCTGATACCCAGGGCCCGAACCCGTTGGGCGGTTTCCGGATCCAGGCCGATGGCCAGCTTGACGCCGCTGCGTCTGTTCCCCAAGCGTTCGAGCAGATCCCGCTCGGGCTGGGCCATGACCTGGGCCAGGCGGGCGGCCACATCGGCCACGGGTCGCACCTCCTGGGGCGGATCGCCCGGAAAATTGAAATAGCGCGGATGGGCCCAGAGCACGAAACGCTCTTCATCAAGGGCCACCAAGCGCCCGGTGCGATCCACAATCGTGCGGCGGATCCCGATCGGTTTTGTGGTGTGGGTTTGAATCTCCCTGGCTTTGGCCCGCAGTCGATCGCCGTCCACCAATTGCAACCAGGCCAGACGGCAACCGAGCCCTGCCAAAGCGGAAACCAGGACAAGAAACACCAGGATCAACCTGCGACCGGTCTGGGGCGGCTGGGCCCGGACGCGGGGATGGCGAGACCTGGGAGTGGATCCGCGCGGGCTGGCGGTACGCAGATCCGAACGGCCCGCCCCCCCAGGGGGATGGCGCCGGGTGGTGGAACGTGCCATCAGTACCCGGCGGGCACTGGGCCCATCCTCAGCCGAGCCAGCAAGCCCGGACTCAGGATTGAGGAGTCCCCTGGGGCTGGCAAATGAATCAACTGTTCACTACTGGTGGGCACCAGCAGCCCCGGACGACCAGCGACGCCAAGGTGGTGCTGCTCAAGAACTGCCGCTGATTGCTGCAGGCGGTGCTCCAGGGATTTCGAGGCTTCGAGTCGCTGAAAGCTGCTGGCCCATTGGTTCTGCCAGTAGACGGTCAACCCTCCCAGGGCCAGCGTCGACAGGCCCAGTCCAAGCAGGGCACCGGAGGTGACCCGGTGCAGACCCGCCAGGAGGGGCGACTGGCGCTCCACCTGTCTGGCGGTAAGGGATTCACGCAAAATCGTCGACGCCTTGCGCAGGTGTCTGGCTGCGCTTGGGTCGCCGCCACCGGCCTGCCTCCTCTCTCTGCGGCCGCCGCTGCGCCGGGGGGGCTGGGGTTGGAACAGGGTGGCAACCACGGAAAGTCCACCGGAGGATTGATGTGCAAGTGAACCACCCAGGGGCCCCTGGGGCAAGCCGCCGTCAGCCAGCCAGGGAAATCAGGTTGATGAAAGTCAGGGCATTCCAGAAACCATGCATGA
>JBBASD010000071.1:0-9986 GCA_040399485.1 Cyanobium sp.
AGCAGCCCGCCGCCACCCTGTATCGCGGTGGCGACATCCTCACCATGGCGGGGCCCAAGCCCGCCTACGCCGAGGCGCTGGTGGAGAAGGGCGGGCGCATCCTTTATGTGGGTCCCCTGGCCGGGGCGATCAAGGCCGCCGGTGGCGCCGCCCGCCAGGTGAACCTCGCCGGCCGCACCCTGCTGCCGGGCTTCATCGATGCCCATGGCCACTTGGTGCTGGCCAGCCACACCCTGCTCAACGCCGACCTGATCGGTGTGAAGAGCATCCCCGAGCTGCTGGGGCGGATGAAGGCCCACGCCGCCACCCTGCCGGAGGGCGTGTGGGTGGAGGGCCTGGGCTACCGGGCTGAACAGCTCGCTGAAAACCGCCACCCCACCAAGGAGGAGCTCGACAGCGTGAGCGCCAGCCGGCCGGTGTTTGTGCAGGACGGCTCCGGCCACCAGGGGTCGATCAACTCCGTGCTGCTCAAGCAGATGGGCTGGAGCGCCAGCAGCAAGGATCCAGCCGGGGGGGTGATCTCCCGCAAACCGGGCAGCAGCGAGCCCAGCGGCCACATCGCCGAAGCGCCGGTGTTTGCGGTGCTGGCGGCCAAGGCGCCCCTCTCCCCGGCCCAGATTCGCCTTGGGGTGGGCAAGGCCGTGGCCCTCTGGACGGCCAATGGCCAAACAACCGCATCGGAGATGGGTTTTGGCCTCAGCGATGACGACATCGACGTGGCCCGGCAGATGCTCGACGAGAAGCTGCTGCCGATCGACCTGCTGCTGTTCGTGAAGCATTCCTTCCTGGAGCAGGCCAAGGCGGGCCGCAGCGCCGTGGTCGCCCAGTACGCCGATCCGGCATCGCGGGCGCCGCGGGTGGATGCCGATGGGCGCTACCTCAACCGGGTGCGGCTGGCGGGGCTGAAGTTCTGGCTGGACGGCAGCATGGACAACGCCTACATGTCCCAGCCCTACACCAACAATCCACCCGGCAATACGGAGAAAAACTTCCGCGGCCTGGCCGTCGATCCCCAGGCCGCCGTGGAGGCCACCGTGGCCACCTATTGGAAGAGCAACCGCCAGGTTGCCGGCCACAGCATCGGCGACCAGGCGGTCGATAACTTTCTGGTCGCCATCGAGAAGGCCTACGCCGCCCAGGGCCCGGCCGACCACCGGCCGATCATCCAGCACGCCCAGTTCCTAAGGCCAGACCAGATCGAGCGGGCCAAAAAGGTGGGCGCCATCACCAGCTTCACCGCCGCCGGTATTTACCCAATGGGCGATTATCTGGCCAAGTTGATGGGCCCCGAGCGGGTGGCCTGGGCCGGCGCTGCCGGTTCGGTGCAGCGGGCCGGTATCCCCTGGACCATCCACCACGACATGCCGGCGGGCGTCAGCCCCAGCCTGATCTATGCCCTCTGGAACATCGTCAACCGCACCACCAAATCGGGCGTGGTGCTGTCGCCCCAGGAAAAGGTGAGCCCCTACGACGGATTGCGCGCCATGACAATCAACGGCGCCTATCAATACCACGAGGAAAAAACCAAAGGCACCCTGGAGCCCGGCAAGTTGGCCGACCTGGTGGTATTGAGCGCCAATCCCCTCAAGGTGCAGCCCATGGTCATCAAGGACATCCAGGTGCTCGAAACGATCAAGGAGGGCCGCAGCATCTATCGCAATTCCTCCCTCAACGCCGGCGGGTCCGCCACCGCAGCAGCCCCGATCAACGAAAAGGACAACTGTTTGGTGCCCCACGACCACCCCCAGAGGCCCCTCAATCCAGCCCAGCAGGCCACCATGGAACGGCTGATGGCGCCAAGGCCTTGAGGCCCACGCGGGGCAGGTACCGAACCAGGGGCTCTTGCTCCGAGGCCAGCCGCCTTGCAACGATGCGCGGGCAATCGGGAACTGTTTGCCACAGCGTTATACCGATAGCTTCTGGCGTGCCAGCCATTCAGGGTCGGCCCTCATTCAGCCCGTGGGGCGGCTTGTGTCAACCGCTACTTGGGGATTTCGGGTCCGATAACCACTGCTCAAGACAAACACCTCTGCCATGAACTGACTGCGGTGACTAGGATTGCCTTGGCAACAAGGAGGTGGTTATCTGACAAAAGCAGGAGCGCCGCCGTGGTTCTCGGAAACCATCCAATAAGCGTTAGGCCTCGACCGTGACGAAGATGAGACGTACTGAAAGCGGGTTGGCTTCTGCTTAATGTGCTAATTTAAGGTAGTCCCTGCTGTAGGAGAATGTGGAATGGCTCTCAATAAGATCTTTATCGGAAGCTCTAGCGAGGCAGAGGCTCTGGCACAAGTCGTAGGAAAAGTGATTGACAACCATGAAGGTACGCAAGCCGTCCTGTGGAACAACTCATTCCCTCCTGGCGTCATCCTACTTGAGCAAATTGAGAGCCTGCCGGACCAGTTTGTCGGAGCAGTGCTCTTGTGGACCCCAGATTTGGAATGCTGCAGAAATCAGACTTCCTTCTCCGCGCCGATTGCCAACATTGTCTTTGAGTACGGCTACTTGTCGGCTCGGCTTGGTCGAAGGCGAGTATCCATTCTCCAATTCCACGAAGCCGATCTGCCATCAGACCTTCAAGGTGTCACGATTATCAAAGACAAGCAGTCCCAATATCAGAAAGATAAAGCCGCACCTCTTTCGGAGAGCACTAAAAAATCACTCTGGCAATGGCTCGATCAATTACCTGTCCTTACGCCACAACTACCGCCGATTGTCCAAGTTCATGGGTATTCTGGTACGTGGAATGTGTACAACAAGTTCACACGCTGGCGTGATCAAGACGTGCGTAGTGGAGATCGAGTGTATTTCAACGGCAAGACTTTTCTTGTATTTGAGAGTAACGGCAAAAGTGGCAGCGGCGTCCAAATCGGCAAACTTCGTGTCTATATTGGGAAATACAGCGTCACACGAGAGGTAGTCAACGAAATCATTAAGGCGGAGATCGACGATGACGGGACGGTTAGGTTGAGACTCCGAATTATTCGCAGCCGGATTATTCCAGGTACGGAGCAAGGTATCGAAGACGCCGACCCTCGACTACGGGAGGATCTAGGAAACATAGAATTTCCGCTTGAACTGAAATCCGAGAAGGATGACGCTCGGATGCTACGGGGACCGCATGAGTTCGAGCGAGCGGCGGATGAAAAGTTTCAGCTTGCTGTCGAGAAGTTTGTTCATTTTGGTCTATTCGAGGCACCGGGCCTTGAGGCCTAACACGGCTCTACAGATCGTCGAGCGGCGCGCATCGCTTTGCATTTTGTCGAAAGGCAATTCACGCGCCGCTCGCGGCTGAGCGCCTGGCCGTTACATAGATGCAGCGCCCCGCTTGCGGAAGACCAGGGTGCGGTTGTTGGCGGGCATCGACTCATCAGCCAGCGGTTCCAGATCCAGCCGGCGGGCCTGCTCGGTGACCTCCCCGGCATCGCGCAGCCCCATGGCCGGATTGATGCTGCGCAGGTGGGCATCGAAGGCGGCATTACTGGGCGCCGTGGGCACGCCATCCCCATGGAAGGGGCCGTAAAGCAGCAGCAGGCCCCCGGGCGCAAGCACTCGCGCCGCGCCGGCCAGCAGCAGCGGCACCGAGGCCGCAGCCATGATGTGGGTGGTATTGGCGCTGAACACCGCCTCATAGGGCCCCTGCGGCCACTGCTCAGCTCGATCCACATCCAGCTCTAGCGGATCCGCCAGCCGGGCTCCGGGGGCCAGGTCCTTGCGGCCCTCCAGGGTGATCCGTTCCCTGAGATCGCCCAAGTACTCGGCCAGTTCGCTGGGCTGCCACTGCAATCCGTCCAGATGCCGTGCGAAGTGCACGGCGTGTTGGCCGCTGCCGGAGCCCACCTCCAGCACCCGCGCCATCGGCGGCAGCCACTGGCGCAACACCAGCAGGATCGGCTCCTTGTTGCGTTCGCAGGCCTCGGAGAAACGCACGGGTATTTCAGGGAAGCTGGCCCCCCATCCTGGACGGCCCCGGACTGCTTGGCATTGACAATTCGATATATCATCATTCGTGTATCAATCCCTCATTCTTCGCCTATCAACCCTCCGCCAGCCGGAGCTCCTCCATCAACAGCGCCAGGGCTTCATTTAATTGGAGTCGGTTGCGGGGGGAATCGGCGAGGAGGAATCGGCACTGAGCAACAAGGCATCGAGCCTGGATTCGATATCGGCGAGCCGTTTGTTTTCTTTCTCCAGCCGCTCGATGTCGTTCTCGATCAGCTTCGTTCGCCTCTCGCTTTCTTGCTCTCGCATCTTGAAATAGTTCTCTCGCCTCTCGCTCTCGAGCTCTTTGATCTGCGCATCGATGGTTGGATGCCAGTTTAACTTCGCCAAAAAGCGCCGCCATGGCGGCAAGGAGGAGAGGAATTCCGATTTGCTGATTGACCTTGAACTGGAGGAATCCGAAGAGATCGACATGGCTGTAGGAGGTGAAAAAGGTGATCGAGGCAACCAGCAGGCCTGCCGCCAGCGACGCCCATCCCATGGGATCTAGTGGGGGTGAACTGACTGCCGTATCAGCGCTGCGGGGATCGGTAATCGATGGCATGAGCTTAACGAGGCCAGGCGGTGGCCCAGCAACTACCGATAGTACGCCTGTTCTTATCGGCCGTCATCCGTGTTTTCTCTGATCCTTGGTTCGAGGTCGCCAGAGAAATACAAACACCATGCTGGCCCCACTCCAGCCATGAAAAAACCCCCGCCACGGCGGGGGCCAAGGGATAGTGAAGGCAGGGCGCCAGGGGCCGCGCCGCCTGCATGAATCACACCTTGCGGCTGTAAAACTCCACCACCAGCAGTTCGTTGATTTCGAGGGCCACCCATTCGCGCTCGATGCGGCCATTGACCTTGGCGGTCATCTTGGCCTTATCGAACTCCAGGTGGGGTGGCACGTTGGCCAGGCCGGGAAAGGCCAGGTTGCCTTCGGCTAATTGTTTGGAGGCCTTGCGCTCGCGAATGGCGACCACATCGCCGGCCTTGCACTGGAAGCTGGGGATGTCGACCACCCGGCCATTGACGGTGACGTGGCCGTGGTTCACCAGCTGACGGGCGCCGGGCACGGTGGGGCCAAAACCGAGGCGGAAGCAAATGTTGTCGAGACGGTTCTCCAGCAACTTGAGCAGGTTGGTTCCGGTGGATCCTTCCTGGGCCCGGGCTTTCTTGACGTAGCGGACCAGTTGTCGTTCGGAGATGCCGTAGTTGAAGCGAAGCTTTTGCTTTTCTTCGAGGCGAATTGCGTATTCGGAGCGCTTGCGACGGGCTTGGCCGTGCTGACCGGGGGGATAAGCCCGCTTGGCGGACTTACGGGTGAGACCGGGAAGGTCTCCCAAGCGCCGCGTAATCCTCAAACGAGGGCCGCGGTATCGAGACATGGGAAATAAACAGGCGAATGGAACGGGCGTCGCGAGGCGCGGGTCCTCGGCAGGGCAAGCTGGAGAGATCCCTAGCCACCCGCCTTGACGCACCAACGGTCGATCTTATCGGTTGGCCCGAAAGCTCTCGGGTTCCACCCAGCCCCCTCGCCGGCCCGTACCCCGACGGCCCCTACCCCGATGGCCCAGAGCCCTGGACCCATCGCTTGGCTGTTGCTGGCCCTGATTGGCCTCTATCGCCGCTGGTTCTCGCCGTTGCTGGGGCCCCGCTGCCGCTTCATCCCCAGCTGCAGTAGCTATGGCCTGGAGGCCATCGGGCGCCATGGGGCCTGGCGCGGCGGCTGGTTGACCTTGCGGCGACTACTGCGTTGCCACCCTTTCACTCCCTGTGGCTGCGATCCGGTGCCGGACTGATGCTGGATTGCGGAAGCTGAAACTCGGTTGCTGAATCCCGGATGCTGAATTTATTGCTGTTTACCCGTCAGGGTTGTTGTCTCTGTGAGGGGCTGCACGAGCGCCTGCAGGCCCTGAATCCGGCCCCCAGCCTCCAGCTAGTCGATATCGATGGCGACCCCGCGCTTCAGGCCCGCTATGGCGAGCGGGTGCCGTTGCTGGCCCTGCCTGCGGCCGGCAGCCAAGCCATGCGGGAGCTGCCCTGGGTGCCGCCCCGCTTGGCGGGTACCCGCCTTCAAGAGTGGCTGCGCCAGCAGGGCGCGGCCTGAATCCTGCCGCCTCCGTCCCGCCACGGCCGACAATGGCGCCAGCTTGTGTTCTCCGGCACTGCCATGACCCAGCCGCTCCATTCGCTGTTGCATCAGGTGGGTCTGCCCCTGCCCCCCAGCCTTGGCAACCCGTCGATCGCCAGCCTCAGCAGTGATTCCCGCCAGGCGGGACCCGGAACCCTTTTTGTTGGCCTGCCCGGCAGCCAGGTGGATGGCGGTTGCTTCTGGCGCCAAGTGCTGGCCGCCGGGGCGGCGGCGGCTGTTATTGGTCCCGCCGCCGCCGCCGCCGATCCGCCGGCGCCGGACGACCCCGTGGTGGTGGTCTCGGAGCCAGTGGCGTACTGGGCGGGCGAGCTCGCCGCCAGCTTCTGGAACCATCCCAGCTCGAAGTTGGCCCTTATTGGTGTCACCGGCACCAATGGCAAAACCACCACCACCCACTTGATCGAGCATCTGGCGGCCAGCTGCGGCCAGCCCACGGCCCTGTTCGGCACCTTGGAAAATCGCTGGCCCGGCCATCGTGTCGCCGCCAAACACACAACCGCCTTTGCCGATGTGCTGCAGGCCCAGCTGGCCCAGGCCGCCGCGGCCGGGGCCAGCATCGGCGCCATCGAGGTCAGCTCCCATGCCCTCGATCAGCAGCGGGTGGCGGGTTGCCGCTTCGCCGGCGCCGTGTTCACCAACCTCACCCAGGACCATCTCGACTACCACCTGTCCATGGAGGCCTATTTCGCGGCCAAGGCGCTGCTGTTTGCCCCGCCCCTGCTGACTGGGGCCGCCGTGGTCAACAGCGATGATCCCTGGGGGCGGCGCCTGGCCGACCAGTTGGCTGCAGCGGGCCATCCCTGCTGGGGTAGTTCGTTGGAGCAACCCAACGCCGAGTTGCGCATCGCCGATCTGCAGATGGGTGAGGACGGCGTGCGGGGCCACTTGATCAGCCCCCGCGGTGATGGTCCCTTCCATTCCCCCCTGGTGGGCCGCTTCAACCTGATGAACCTGCTGCAGGCCGTAGGGGTGCTGCAGCTCCAGGATTTACCCCTGCCTGGCTTGCTGGCGGCCCTGGCGAGTTTCCGCGGGGTGCCTGGGCGCATGGAAAAGGTGCTCGCCCCCGAGGGCGTCGCGGCGCCGGCGGTGCTGGTGGATTACGCCCACACCCCTGATGGCCTGGCGAGCGCCCTCGGGGCCTGTCGCCCTTTCACCAACGGTCGTCTGATCTGCGTGTTTGGTTGCGGCGGCGATCGGGATCGCAGCAAGCGGCCCCAGATGGGGGCGATCGCCGCCCAACTGGCCGACCGGGTGGTTGTCACCTCCGACAACCCCCGCACCGAAGATCCCCAGCGCATCCTCGAGGATGTGCTGGCCGGCATCCCGGCAGGAACCCTGCTGCAGGTCCAGGCGGATCGCGCCTCGGCCATCGCCACAGCCATTGCCGAGGCCGCTCCCAGCGACCTGGTGCTGATTGCAGGCAAGGGCCATGAGGACTATCAGATCCTCGGCACCACCAAGATCCACTTCGATGATCGGGAGGAGGCTTTGCGGGCGCTGCAGGCCCGCAAAGCCTGAAGACCAGCTGCGGAGAGGATACGCAACAAGCAAAAACCCCTGTGTTGCCACAGGGGTTTGAACAGAATCAACGAAGCTAGGTCGCGCCTTCCAGAGGGATGGAGAAATTCAGGCTTCGCTGGGCTTAGCTTCAGTTAAAAATCTCAGCTGAAGCGGATGGCGGTGCGGTCGTAGCGCAGTTGGTCCTCACGAACCCAGCCGCCTTGGACCACTTCCAGCCAGTCGCCACGACGGACTCCAGTCACCTGAACGGAATCGCCGTTGCGAACGCGACGCAGAATGGTGGAGGCGTAATCGGCATGCTCACGCACTTCAAGGGTGCCGTCGGGGGCGTTGGCTTCCACGAACCAGTTGCGGCCGGTGGTGGACACCGGGGTGGTGGTAGGAGTTGCGTAGGAGCCGCTGCGGATCGGTTCGACATCGGCAACTTCGTTGCGACCACGCAGGGCAGCCCAGGAGGCCAGGGCCAGACCCAGAGGAAGCAGCAACCACCAGGGGTTGACGGGGTTGGCTGCGGGGGCTTCGGCTACGGGAGCAGGAGCTGGCTCGGCAACGGGCTCGGGAGCAGCGGCAGTCTCAACCGGTGCAGCAAAACTGGCCTTGCCGTTGGTGACTGGGCAGGTCAGGCGGGCCGTGTTCTTGCCATCCTTGGTGAGGTCGTAGACGACTTCAACTTTTTCGGCGCTGATTTCCTTGGCGGAGATGACCTTGGCCAGGTCGGTACGCCAGCCAAGTTGACCAGCGGCTTCAAGGCAGCTGGCTTCAGCCGCCTTGATGCGCTCTTCTGTGGTGGCTGCGAAGGCTTGGTTGGCGGCGCCAAACAGGGTGAGGGTGGCGACTGAGGCGACCATCAGCCTGGAAAGGGAGTGGGGCGCTTTTGGCATTGCTGAGGGACCCGCTTGGGTTGGTAAGAAAAAGGGAATGATCCTTACGGATAAGTGTAGCCCGTTCCCAGCCGAGATGCCTCGAATGAAAGTCGAGCCGACTTGCTAACCATATCCCGAAGAACGTTTTTGGCAACTGCAACAAAACGCAGTTCAGGTACGGTTCTACTAACCAGGAGCTTCGCTCTGGTCTGAGCAGGCTTTGAAAAGCACACAAATACGGCTCGAATCCAGACTGAAGCCCTAAGGGAATGGCCCGATCCCGCCCAAAGCAATGCTCAGAAAGCACGAAGGAATCGAGGGCGGACGATGAACTTTGAATGAACTTTGAAACAAAGTACGCCCCGCCCTTAGTCGCTGTGCTTTGGCAAATGTGTTGCATATGTCACAACGACTTGATTCTTTCGTGGCATCTGCGATGATCCCGAAGTCAGTTGCAGACTTCCATCTGAATGGCTTCCGCTGTTCCTCTCTCCAAAAAATTTCTTGCTGAATTATTCGGCACCTTCTGGCTTGTGCTCGGGGGTTGTGGCAGTGCCGTCTTGGCTGCCAATTTCCCCTACGACAGCGCCGCCGCCAATCCCCTGGGGCTGGGTTTCCTCGGAGTGTCCCTGGCTTTTGGTCTGACCCTGCTGACCATGGCCTTTGCCATTGGTCACATCTCAGGCTGTCACATCAACCCCGCCGTTAGCTTCGGCCTGTGGGCAAGCGGTAAATTTCCCGGCTCCAACTTGCTTGCCTATGTGGTGGCCCAGGTCCTTGGCGCCATCATTGCCGGCGGTGTAATCGTCGCCGTGGCCAGTGGTCGCGAAGGCTTCAACCTCAGCGGTAGTAATCCTTTAGCAACTAATGGCTGGGGTGCCCATTCCCCCGGTGGTTATGGCTTCTGGGCAGCCTTCCTGATCGAAGTAATCCTGACGTTTTTCTTCCTGCTTGTCATTCTGGGTGCCACCGACCGGCTGGCACCCAGCGGCTTCGGTGGAGTGCCCATTGGTTTGGCCCTGACCCTCATCCACCTGATCAGCATTCCGGTCACCAATACCTCGGTCAACCCTGCCCGTAGCACCGGCGTGGCCCTATGGGTTGGTGGCGAAGCCGTTGGCCAGCTCTGGTTGTTCTGGTTGGCCCCCATCCTCGGCGCCCTACTGGCTGGTTGGTTCCATGCCAGCTTCCTTGACTCTGACGCCGCCGGGTGATGCCTTTGCCAGGGTGTTTCCCACGGCAGTAAATGCATGGGGGGGCTTAGTGCCCCCTTTTTTGTGGCTTGAGACCGGAACGCCAAGCCTTGCTTGCGGACCCACCACAGCAGGAGATTTTTGGGGCCTCAGCTGAGATCAAGAAGCACAGGCCAGCCGGATCTGGGGTCAGGCCTGCTCGGCGAGTTGGTTGAGCTGGCTGAGTAACTGGTCGACCTCGCTGGCCTTGGTCACCAGATGGGTGCAGGCCCT
>JBBASD010000071.1:10086-12409 GCA_040399485.1 Cyanobium sp.
GCCTGGGTTTCCTGGCTCAAGCTGCGCCAGCCGATCAGGGTGGGGCGCCCTTCGGCCAACAGTCGCTCGGAGACCGCCACCACACCCAGTCCCTCCGGTCCACAACACCATTTGTGGCCCGTACAGGCGTAGATGTCGGCCGCATCAGCCGCACCCTCCATGGGCAAGCTGCCGAAGGACTGGGCCGCATCCACAAGTAGCCAGGGCCGGGGTTGGCGCGACTGCAGCAACGCCGCCACCTCCCGAATCGGCATCACCTGGCCGGTGTTCCAGAGCAAATGGGAGAGGACAACAAGCCGGGTGTGGGGAGTGAGCGCCGTTTCGAGGCGTTGCAACACCGCTGCCTTGGCGCTGTCGGAGTCAGCCAGCAGATCCTGGACGGGCAAGCTGGCCAGCTCCATGCCATGGCGCTGGGCCAGTTCACGGCAGGCGGCCACGACACCGGGATGCTCGGCATCACTGATCAGCAACTGATCGCCCTGGCGCCAAGGCAATCCCCAGAGGGGCAGAACGCAGCCGGAACTGACGTTTTCGGTGAAGGCCAGTCGTGATGGTGGCACCCCGAGCCATGGGGCTAGACGCTGGCGCAGCTCCATGATGGTGCGGCTGGCGTAGGGGAAGACCGCCTCACTGAAGGGACCCAGCTCCTGGATGGTTTGCCAGGAGTGCTGAATAGCTACCAGGGAGGGGGTGGGCAAAGGACCCTGTCCCCCGTAGTTGAAATAGACCTTGTTCGCCAGGGCCGGCATCTGGCTGCGCAGTTGCTCAGGCCCGGAAGAGGCGGGGGAGGGCAAAGGCCGTGCCCCTCAGAGCACCTGGCCGACGCCCACGGCGGCGATGGCCGAAAAAAGGGTGATGGTAAGGGCCGTCATGGGGCTTTGGCCCTGGGCGACCGCCAGGCTGGTGACCACCCCGGCACCTAGACAGGCCACCGCCAGTTGGGGCATCAGGGCGGAGCGGCTTTCGGGTCCGGGAGTGGGGGTCACGGCAAGGGCGGTGCACTGGCCAGACCCTACGGGGGTTGGCACGTGAGAGCTGGCCCGGGCCCTGGTCTTGTTACCTGGCGTGGGACTTCTTCAAGCCCCGTTACATGGCGGGCCTAGGTCGCCGCTGGTGTGGAGGGGCCCGCCGCGGAGCGGGCCCGGCCGCTGCTGGCCCACTGGCGCAGGGCTTCCAGTTGTTCGCGGGCGGTGCGCGACAGGGGCACCACCTGGGAGGCCGCTGTGATCAGATCGGCTTCGACGATCTCGCGATGGTCCCCGAAGGCCAGGTGCATGGCTTCGATCACGGTCTGCTCCAGTTCGGCCCCTGAAAAGCCTTCGGTCCGATCGATCAGCACCTCCAGGGGTAAGGCATGCAGGGGCCGCCGGCGACGCAGCTGCAGGTCGAGAATCGCCCGCCTTTCGTTGGCATCTGGCAGCTCTAGCAGGAAAATCTCGTCGAAGCGGCCCTTGCGCAGGAGTTCGGGGGGCAGCCGCTCGACCGCATTGGCGGTGGCCACCACGAACACCGCGCTCGTTTTTTCACTCATCCAGGTCAGCAGGTTGGCCAGCACCCTCTGGCTGGTGCCGCCGTCGCTGCGGCCATCGCCGCCAAAGCCCTTGTCAATCTCATCAATCCACAGCACACAGGGGGCCATGGCCTCGGCCCGTTGAATCATGTCCCTGGTGCGCGCTTCACTGGCCCCCACCAACCCGGCAAACAGCCGTCCGACGTCGAGGCGCAGCAGGGGCATGTTCCAGCTGTGGGCGATGGCCTTGGCAGTCAGGGATTTGCCTGTGCCTTGGGGACCCACCAGCAAGACGCCCCGGGGCAATGGCAATCCATAACGGCGAGCTTCCTCACTGAAGGCACGGTGCCGTTGGGCGAGCCAATGCTTGAGCCCTTCGAGACCGCCGATATCGGCTGGGCTGGCTTCGGCCGGGCAGTACTCCAGGAGCTCGCTGCGGGCGATGGCGAGCCTTTTTTCTTCCAGCACTTCCGCCAGATCTTCTGGGCCCAGGCGGCCCCGCCGCGCCAAGGCCCGAGCCGCCAGTTGCCTCACCCGCTGTTCACTGAGACCATGGCAGGCGGCAGTGAGCTGCTCCTGCACGGCAGGATCCAACGGTTCGCCACTAGCGCGGGCGATGTTGACGAGCAGTCGGCCAAGCTCATCGGCATCAGGCAGGGGCAGATCAACTCGGGTGACTCCGTCCTCCAGTTCCGCGGGGACCTGCCAATCGGGGGCGGTGATGACGAGGGTGTGGGGGGTCCGGGGCAATTCGGAGGCCAGATTGCGCAATCTCCGGCAGATGCCGGCATCGTCGCTGAAGCGATGGAAATC
>JBBASD010000072.1:0-5150 GCA_040399485.1 Cyanobium sp.
TGGCCTCGGATCCGGTCGTCGTCGTTGGCGCTGGGCTCACCGGAGGCCTGATCGCTCTGGCCTTGGCCCGCCTCGGCCTAACCGTGATCCAGGTGGCACCACCCAGCCAGGCGCCGGACAGCAGTGCCACCGGAACGAGTGCTACCGGCACCAGTGCCACGGGCCTCAGCTACGGCAGCTTGAGCCTGGGCACCACCGGCCGCGCCTGGCGGAATCTCGAACGCCTCCATGGCCCCCTGGGCTGGACCAACTGCGGCCTCAAGCTGCACGACCGGGGCTGGCTGGGGCGGCGGCTGACCCTGGCTGCCAGCCGGGTCGATGGGCCGACGCTGATGGCGGCTCTTCCCAGGGCCCTGGCGGCCGCCGGTGTTCAGCAACTGCCGGCACTTGTCCAGGGGCTGGAGGCGGGGGCGGCTGGCGGCTGGCGGCTGCGGCTGTTGGACCTGCCGCCAACCATGCACCGCCATGGGCCCCAGGGGGAGTCGTCAGCCTGGGAGCCCTCCCTGTGGGAGCCTGCGGACAGGGTGCCCCCCCTGGGGGCGTCAGTCCTTGAGGCGCCGCAGGTGGTGCTGGCGGCCGGGGCCGGCTGCCTGGATCTCTGGCCACCCTTGGCCCGTGAACTCGGCATCAGTTGGGCGGGGGTCCTGGCCCTGGAGATCAACCCTTGCACCAACCCCTGGCTGGGGCAAGTGGCCAAGGGTCGCTTGGTGTTGAACCAGCAGGAGCAACGCCTTGAGTTGGAAGATCAGGCCGGCTGGCTGGCCGAAGAGCGCTGGATTGTTGATGCCAGCGCCGCCCCCTGGGGCCCGAAGGGGGTGCTGGTGGGCCAGATCAGCCTGGTGCGCCCCCTCGATGGCCCTAGGCAGGCCCCTGATCCCGTCACGATGGAGGAGCGATTGCGCCAGGGACTGCAGGGGTGGGATCCCCAGCTAGCCGCATTGGTAGGCGCCTACCGGCAGATCCCTGTGGCCTTTGGCCTCCAGGGTCGGGCCTTGGTGGGTCCGGTGCCAGGGGCCCCGGGGCTCTGGACCTTTACGGGCTTTCGCAGTCCCTTCTCAACTGCCCCCCTGCGGGCCGCCCAACTGGCCAAATCCTTGGCGGCCACTTTGACGAACCAGGCCCAGCCAAACTTGAGCTGAATAAATCAACCGGATCAGAACAAATAGCGCTCACTTGTCGACTGGCCTGGAGACCCGCCCTGGGGCTGCCGATGGCTTTCCTGTTCGCCACTATTTCTATCTCCGCCATCCATGGTGTAACTCTCCTTGATGGCACTTTGCTTGCTGTCAGTTGATGGGCTTGACCCTATCGGCTGGGGCCAGTCTGCCTCCCAGTAACTGATGCCATTTTGATCAAAGGGCCTGCCACCTAACTGCTTGGTATGCAATTGCGTGCCCCCCAGGGCCGTCGCCATGCCGCCCAGATCTATGGGTCCCATATCGGTTTGGACCTCCTTACCCATCTTCACTAGCAGCGCTGGCAACCGCACGAGGGTTTCGGGACGACCGAGCTTGGAGAATAAGGCGCGGAGGGCAAGCTGTTGCCTATCAATGCGACCGATATCGCCGGCTTCATCATGGCGAAAGCGCAGGAAACCTTCAAGGTCCGTTCCCTTAAGGGTCTGGAGTCCTGGCTGTAGATCGATATTTAATCCCTGGCTATTATCGACATACGCCATACGCTTTGGCACATTGATCTCCAGGCCGCCAAGCATGTCTCCAAGCTGTCTAACCGCCGCAAGATTAATCACAATGTAGTGTTGAATTGAGCGTCCCATGTGGGTCGAAATTTCCTGCTTGACGGCATCAATACCTCCGAGGGCATAGAGTGCATTGATTTTGATCGGGCCGTAGGTTTCGGCTTCGATATAGGAATCGCGAGGGATCTGAACCACATCGGTCACCCCTTGTTCCACCTTGATCAAGGCGATCACATCCGTATTTCCCCCGCTTACATCGGTGCCGAGCAACAGGATCGTTTGGCCCTCACTGTTTAGCCAGCCCCTGAAGGCACCTGGCAAGGCTGCCGTCTGCCCTGCTGGGCGTTGCTGAAACAGGTGGACTAGGGACTGGGCCGCCAGCAATCCCAACAGCAGGCCTGCTGGCATGGCGATCAGCATCAACAGGACCTTGGAACCACGCAACCGGCTAAACCGGGAGGGTCGGGGGCGCAACGGGGGAGGGGATTGGAGTGGGGGCATGGCGGGTCTGTGACGCTCAGAGCAGCTGCGCTGAAGTGGAGATCAGTCCGGCCTGAACCCGCCAGAGATCTGCATAGGCCTGACCCCGCAGCAGCAGGTCGTCATGGCGGCCAGTCTCCACAATGCGGCCTTCCTGCATGACCACGATGCGATCGGCGCGGCGCACCGTACTGAGGCGGTGGGCAATTACAACTGTGGTGCGTTGCGCTGTGATCAGATCCAGGGAGCGTTGGATAGCCGCTTCCGTTTCATTGTCCACAGCGGCCGTGGCCTCATCCAGAATCAGCACCGGAGGATCCTTGAGAATGGCCCGGGCCAGGGCAAGGCGCTGGCGCTGGCCCCCTGAGAGCCTTTGGCCCCGTTCACCCACAATCGTGTCGTACCCATAAGGAAGTTCTGCAATGAAGCCATCGGCCTCGGCCAGCTTTGCCGCCTTTTCGATCGCCGCTTGCGACGCCCCGAAACTTCCGTAGGCAATGTTTTCAGCGACGCTGCCATGGAAAAGGAATACCTCCTGGCTTACCAAGCCGATGGCCCGGCGCAGATCATCCAAACATAATGTGTTGATGGGTATTCCATCCAACAGGATACGTCCGGAGTTGATTTCATAGAGTCGCAGCAGCAATTTGACAATGGTGCTCTTGCCGGAGCCCGTGGCTCCAACGATACCCAGGGTGGAGCCCGCAGGAACGACAAGATCAAGATCCTCCAGCAAGGGGGGGCGTTCAGGATAGGCAAAACCCACCCCCTCAAAGCGCAGTTCCCCCCGCACAGCAGCCAGGGGCAGGGGCCTGTCGCCTGAGGGAATGGCGATGGGTGTATCCAGCAGATCCAACACTCTATTAGTGGAGGCCATGGCCCGCTGGTAATCATCCAAAGTGCGTCCCAATGTGGTCAGGGGCCAGAGCAGGCGCTGGGTGATGAACACTAGAAAGCTGTAGGTGCCGACGGCAATCACGCCGCGCCAAGCCTGGAGGCCACCCACTACCAGAATCGTGAGAAAGGCAAAGAGAATCGCATAGCGAATCAGGGGCACGAACGCCGCCGAAAGGCGAATGGCCCGGCGGTTGCTGAGGCGATATGCATCACTGAGCTGCTCAAGACGCTGCCGTTCCCAGTCTTCAGCCACATAACTTTTAATTGTAAGAATACCACCAATATTATTAGCCAACTGACTCGCCATATCACCCGCCTTTTCCCGTACTTCCCGATAACGGGGCGCCAAGCGGGACTGGAACCGCAACGAACCCCATAAAATCAGCGGTATAGGCAAAAACGAAAGGCCCGCCACCGTGGGCGAAAGGGCCACCATGCTTGCTCCCACTGCCAGCACGGTGGTGAGCAACTGCAGGATTTCGTTGGCACCTTGATCGAGAAAGCGCTCCAACTGATTGATGTCGTCATTCAAAACAGCCAGCAGTTGACCGGTGCTGCCAGCCTCGAAATAACCCATCTCCAGATGTTGGAGATGGTCATAGGCTTCGATCCTGAGTTCGTGCTGGACAGTTTGGGCCAGATTGCGCCAGAGCAAGCCATAGAGATACTCAAACAGCGATTCTGCACTCCAAATCACAAAGGAAAGCAATGCCAGCACCGTTAGCTGGGCGGGGACCGTTCGGGCTCCGAACTGGGCCAGCCAGGATTGCTGCTGCTTGACCACTACATCCACGGCCAAACCAATCAACACCGGCGGCGCCAGGTCAAATAGCTTATTCAGGATCGAACAAAGGGATGCCAGTCGCACCAAGCGAATATGGGGCTGCAGGCGACTGAGGAGCCTTCCCAGCCCCCTGGTCTCCCCGCTCATCGAGGCGACCTGCTCACCAGCGGTTGCCGCCGCCGGCTTCGGAACGACCACCACCACCACCACCGCGATTGCCATAGCCACCACGGCCACCACCGCCGCCGCCTGCTTCTCGGGGTGTGGCCTTATTGACCCGGATCATGCGGCCCATCCATTCCACATTCTGGAGATCATCAATCGCCTTTTGCTCAGAAGCGTCGGAATCCAACTCCACGAAGGCAAAGCCGCGCTTGCGACCAGTCTCGCGATCTAAGGGGAGGCTGCACTGGCGTACCTCTCCGTATTGGCTGAAGAGATCAAGCAGGTCTTCCCGTTCGGCCTGAAACGAGAGATTGCCGACGTAAATGGTCATCTGAGAAAAAACCGGAACGGATCCGTCTGAACGCGGGCTCCATCAGGAACCGGAATCTTCGGAATCCCACAAACTTTACAACCGCAACGCCCCGGACACGCTCAACCAGATTGTCGGGCCAACATGAAGAAATTTGAAGAGAAACGGAAAAGAATCGAAAGGACTGCGGCCCAGGACGAAAAGTGCACCAATGTCAGCGAATGCTGATCAGTCGATCCGATGATGATGGCCCCCTCAACCTGGAGCCTGGCCTGGCAACCCGACGGGGAGCTCGGTCTGCAAGACAAGTTTGACCTGCTTCAGGCATTGGTGGTTTCAGAAAGTGTTGAAGTTCAGACCTCGTTAATTGCTGCCATTGAGAGGATCTCCACCTCGGAGCTCAGTTTGACTTCGATCACGAGCACCACGGTGAGTTGGTAGCCACACAAAAAGTCCAGTCACGGTGTCGGAGGGCCCTGGCCGGTAAGCAGGAGGTCAGATCGGAAAACGCTGAATGGTGGCTAGCCGACATTCCTTGCGGGCTTCCTCAACGCCCCTTCCCTGCATGATGCGATCGGCAACACAGCGGCAGGCAAAACCCGCCATGCCCGCTGGGGCGACTTTGCCCGCCTGGGACATCTCCGATTCGAAGGCTGTCAAGCACATCGCCTGGACAATCGCCCCAACGCCCTCGGCACGGGCCCCCAGGGGCAGGGCCCCCAAGAACTGAGACCCGACGGGCAAAGCCCCCAGAGGCAGCGCCCCGAGAGGCAAAGCCGCCCCCAGAACCTTCGTCAGGGCCCGGCCGATGCGGG
>JBBASD010000072.1:5250-12296 GCA_040399485.1 Cyanobium sp.
GCCCCGAGAGGCAAAGCCGCCCCCAGAACCTTCGTCAGGGCCCGGCCGATGCGGGATCGGGCCTGACGGTGGCAAAAAAGGAAGTCAGCAATAAATTGCATGAGTAAAGAGTTCAGACCGACAGCCGGGAGATCTGCAGTTCCTTGTTCATCACCTTCAACCGTTGCAGGTCACCGAAGACAGCCTCCGGCATCCCCTTGGGGAGATCGACGGTGGAGTGGCTTTCGTAGATGCGGATGCGGCCGATGGATCGCCCGGTGAGGCCAGCTTCATTGGCGATGGCACCGACGATGTTGCCGGGCCTGACGTGGTCGCGCCAACCCACCTCCAGACGGAAACGCTCCAGGTGGGATTCGGGGGGGGATTCGGGACGGTCGGGATCCGATCGATCGTTATCACGACGATCCCGGCCCCCATCCCGTTCGCGGCGGAAGTCGCCACTGCGGCCCTCGCGGCGACCGTCGCCACGGCTGTCGCCACCGCGACTCTCCAGCACTCGGCCGGAGGGGGCACCCCAACGCTGTTCGGCTTTGAGCAACAGGGGTTTGCCGGCCAGGCTCAGTTCAAGGGCCGCCAAGGCAAGCACGGATGGGTTGCAGTCAAGTTCCTGGCCAAGGCGCTGCAGTACTTCGGAAAGCAGGGCCCGCTCCTCGGTCGTGGTGGTCGGTTGCTGCACGGTGCCGGCCAGGCGTTGGTGCAGGCGGTCGAGACGGTGCTGATGAATGGCCGCATTGGAGGGCACCTCCATCGGCTCGATCGATTGACCCACGGCCCGCTCCATGCCGCCCAGGAAACGCCGTTCCCGCGGCGTGAGAAACAGGATGGCATCGCCGCTGCGGCCGGCCCGACCGGTGCGGCCGATGCGGTGGACATAGGCCTCACCGTCAAAGGGCACGTCGTAATTAATGACGAGGGAAATGCGTTCCACGTCCAGGCCCCGGGCAGCCACATCCGTGGCCACCAGCACATTCACCTGGCCATCGCGCAGCCGCTGGATGGTGCGCTCCCTGAGGGTCTGGGGCACATCACCGTTGAGCACCGCCACGTCGTAACCGTGTTCTTCGAGGGCTTCAGCAACGGTGAGGCTGACCGCTTTAGTGCGGGCAAAAATGATCACGCCCTCACTGCCTTCGGCCTCCAGCACCCGTTCGAGGGCCTCCAGCTTCTGGGGTGCCTGGACCAGGATGTAACGCTGACGGATGCGGCGGCCATCGGCACCCTTGGTGCGAATCGTGACCTCAGCAGGATTGTCGAGATATTTCTGGGAGAGGCGACGGATCTCCGACGGCATGGTGGCCGAGAAGAGCACTAACTGACGGGGGCTGGGGAGTTGTTCAAGTACCCACTCAACATCGTCGATGAAGCCCATGCGCAGCATTTCATCTGCCTCATCAAGCACGAGGGCCCGCAGACCTGAGACATCCAAAGTGCCCTGGCGGATGTGGTCCATGACCCGGCCAGGGGTGCCGACAACGATCTGGACGCCCCGGCGCAGCTGCTGGATCTGGTCGCGGAAGTCGGCGCCGCCGTAAACGGCCAGTACGCGCACCTGACTCAGCTTGGCAGCATAGGAGTTGAAGGCCTCGGCAACCTGCATGGCCAATTCCCGGGTGGGGGTGAGCACCAGCACCTGGGGATTGCGCTGTTGGGAGTCCAGGCGCTCCAACAGGGGCAGGGCAAAGGCGGCCGTTTTGCCGGTGCCGGTCTGGGCCTGGCCCACCAGATCGCGGCCCAGCATCAGCTCGGGAATGGCGGCCCGCTGAATCGGCGAGGGATCTTGGAAACCAAGGGCAGCCAGACCGGAAAGCAGTTCTGGGCTGAGGCCGAAACCGATGAAACCGGAGGCATCGGCTGGGGCGGCCACCACCGCAGCCTCCAGGGCCGCCACAACCTCGGGCAGGGCTGCGGCTGCGGGCATGTCCTCCAGGGCGACAGCTGCGCGGGGCTCCGCATCAGGGGCTGGCTCGGCTGCGGCAGTCAAGGCGGTGGGGGATAGATCAACGCTGCTAGGCACCACCCCCTCAGGCTGGACGCCGGTGGTGATCTCCGTGGGAGCGGGGGAATGATTGTTCCCGTCGAGGCGCAGCTCGGCGCCGGTCGCAAGGGAATCGCTGACGTGAAGAGCCACGTCAAGGTCGGCAGCGGGAAGGGCGCTGCCCGAAGAGGGATGGGTCAAGGAAGGGGGCCTGCGAGGCCAGTGATCCTTCAACGCAGGCACGCAGCGACCCTGAGTGGGAGTTGGATCTCCCGCGCTGCACCGCCTCAATCAAAGGCTTGAAATTAAAATTTAACACATCGCCTGACCCCAAAATTGTCGTAGGGGGTACCGGCGAGGTCAAGCCGGTTCGCAACGGCCGTAATCATCCTCCAGGCGTTCAATATCGTCTTCCCGCAGGACGCTGCCCCGCTGGACCTCCAAAATTTCCAGACCCTCTGGACCGGCGCTGGCGCGATGGACGCAGGTGACGGGCACCGCCAACAATTGGCCGGGCTGCACCGTGAGGCTGTCTTCGCCTAGTTGCACAACCCCCTGGCCAGCCAGCACCAGCCATTGCTCACTGCGATGGTGGTGCCGTTGCAAACTGAAGCGCTGGTTGGGCTCCAGGCGCAGTCGCTTGACCTGATAACCCTCGCCAACGGCCAGCACTTCGTACCAGCCCCAGGGGCGCAGGCAACGGAGGCCTGGGGGTTGTTCGTTGGTCGTTTGGTTGACGCTGAGTTGATTCGCCGTGGCTTTGTGAGCCGGGGCGAGGTTTGGCTTTGAAGGAATGGCGCTGGCAGGGTCCATGCTGGCTGACCCAACTGTGGCCACATTGGCATGACCCGATTGGCGCTAAACAGATCAGGGCTTGGTGGCTATGCACTGATGGGGTCAGGGAATGGCCGGGTCGAGCGCAAATCTGCTCCGGCCGGCTGAACAAGTGTCAGCACCCCACCGGCCAACAGCATTACCGCCCGGGCGGCATCGTTCAGCCCGGCGGGGCCTGCTACCACCATCCGACCGCCTTCGAACAAGGTGGGCAAACCCTTGTCGTTCAGAACGAGGATCAGAAAGGCATGGTCCACTGAACTACTGCAGCAACCAAGGCCAGAGGGATGCGGTCGCCCCCGCAAGGATGCCCAGCTGGATGCTGATGGACAGCAGCAAAGTCCTTCCCGTTTGGGTCAAAGCCACCTTTACTGGTCACCCTGAGGTACCGACAGTAAATTTGCCGCCCCATCCAGGCCGACCTCCCCAGAACCGCAATCTGTCGCACTCACCAACGCGCATCAAGCGCTTTTTGTGGAGGGTGTTGGAGTCCTTGTTGCGTTTCTTTGGGGTGCTCCTGACCATTGACGCACAACGTATCGGCCTTTGGTGGAACGCACTGTGGGAGCCCCTACTCCTCCTCTGGGACAAGAGTTTTGAGTGGCCGGTGGCACGGTTTTTGCCCCCTTTTGTCCAGGTGCTGGGCGCGATCTGGTTGGGCTTGCCAGACGACAGACTGAACGACCTCACGCCATTGTTTGGCTTTGGCAAGACCGAGGGCAGGTGGCCATATGAGACGGTTACAATCATGGTCCTGATCATTCTGGCGACCCTCTACGGAGCTGAATATGGCCATCGCCTCCAGGCTGATATCTCGGTTGCAGCAGCGGACACAGGAGCTCAAAGCGCAGAAAAGGACGCTGCAGAGCGAAACAGAGGTGCTGCAGTACGAGACAGAGGTGCTGCAGAGCGAAACAGAGCTGCTGCAGTGCGAGAAACAGGCGCTGCAGCGCGAGACAGAGAAGCTGAGAAAGACCAACTCGAACTTACAAAGTCTCTTATCCGAGATCGAATCGCGGCAATCGAAGATCCCGCCGAAAGAAGTACATACGCTAAGAAGTTTGCCTTTATCTTCGAATCAGATAATAACTGATCACCATACACCCCATTATATTTCTTTACCAGGTCACATATCGCCTGGCAACACTAACCTCCTCAATAGCATGATCTCTGCTGATGAGGCGTTGACTCTGGCCCTGTTCCGTCAAGCCCTCCACGATCCTAGCGGTACGCTTTCACGCATCGTAGAGATCGGCACCGCCCTGGAGCTTCCTGTGTCGATCGATGAGGTGCGAGACTTGGTGAAATCTCTCTCCTCAAAGGCCATTGAGATTGAGGAGGATATGTCTGCCCACTCCATGCAGATGCTGCACCAACAGGCAGAAGATGGCGAACCGATTGGCCTCACCGCCGAATTAGGCCCAGATGCGGACAGTCAGGGCCCGAAACTTGATTCAATAAGTCTGCTTTAATTTTTGAAAAATTTCCCCCCCAGTTTTGAAGTGATCCCCATCAGTGGTCCAGTTGTTATGGGAGCTGGGGGGTGATCAGGCCGCCTTCCATTGCTGGAGGACTTCCAGAGGTGTACGCCCCTGGAGATCCGAGTGCGGTCTGTATGTATTGTACTCCATCCTGTGCTGCTCTGCCAATACTTTTGCCTCCGGTAACGATGCGAATAGCTCGATATTCAAGAATTCGTCCCTAAGCCAGCTGTTGAATGACTCCACGAATGGATTCTCCCAAGGTGAGCCTGGCGGGATGTATTCAGCGCCTTATCCACTGCCTGTGCACCACTCCTGTAATGCATGGGCAATGAACTCAGGGCCATTGTCCATACGTAGATGGGTAGGTGCAGGATACTGCTTGAGGAGTTCCTCAATCGAGTCAATCACATCGATTGCCTTACATCGTCTACCAACACGAATAACCAGGCACATGCGACTGTATTCATCCACAATATTGAGCAATTTCAGTCTCGTCCATCCATTGTTTGGTCGAATTGGAAGTCAATTGCCCACACATGGTGGGGGTACTCAGCCCTGAGCAGCCCTCTGGAACCGTCTGCGGGACGTGAGCGCTTCTGCTTGCGTGGCAGGGGCCTCTGGAGGCCCTCCTCGCGCCAGATCCGTTGCACCCGCTTGTGGTTGACGCTCCAACCCTCGATTCGCAGGCGCCGGTAAACCAGTCGCCTACCCCAGCGGATGTGGCGCCGGGCCAGCTCCCGAATCCGCTGCCTGAGCTTGTGCTCCTCAATGTCTGCCACCGGCACTGGCCGGCGTTGGGTGGTGCGGTTTTGGCCGACCAGACGGCAGGCACGGCGCTGGGAAGCCCGAAATCGATCCTGCAGAACTACGACAGCTCTGCGACGACGATCCGGCCTCAAAAGTTTCCCGTCGCACCGCAAGGTGCGCCTCACGGCGCAACGAGCTCCTTGAGCATGGCCTTGTCGAGCTCTGCCTCAGCGAGTAAACGCTTGAGCCGAGTGTTCTCCTGCTCCAGCTCCTTGAGCCGTTTGGCCTCCGTGGCTTTCATGCCGCCGCAGAGATGCTGCCAACGGTGGTAGGTGGCAGCGGATACCTCCAGGGATCGGCATACATCGGCAACGGTTTGTCCTTGGTTGAGCAACTGCTCGGCACTGCGCAACTTGCGGATGATCTGCTCGGGGTTGTGGCGTTTGCGTTTCATGGGGCTTCTCCTGGCCAAGTCTGGCCGGTAGGGAAGCTCTCATAAGGGCTGGTTCAGTTTTTGGGGTCCACGTCAGTCATCGTCAACGTCGAGGGGGGTTAGATCTCTTTGAAGGTTCCGATATGAGAGGTTGTCCAGCCGACTCTTCACAGCCTCGACCTCAAGTCGAAGAAATCGCCAATGGCCTCCGCGTGTTTTGAACGCTCCAGGAAATTCTCCACCTTCTAGCCAGTTCTTAACAGTATTGGGTGAAGACACGCCAAGGACCTTGGCCGCTTGGGTACTGGTGAGATACATGCTCTCAACAGGCCGCATTACGGCATCCGTAATGCATGCCTTGGGGGTGGCGTCAGGGGAGAGGGTCGAGGTCATTGGGATTTCACTTCCAAGACAAGAAGAGAGGATCCAAGATCGTTCAAGCTAAAGCCAGAAACGTCAAAACCGTCAATTGCGCCGCCAGCAGAGACCACGCCAGATTCCCGTCACTGCCGTCACAGACCGGTAACTTTTCGCCATAACGTGTCGCCGTCCATCCGACGCTCCAGCCCAAAGCCGGGCCGGGGAAATTGATCCGTAAGCCAGCTCCGCTGGGCTCAGCCAGGCCCCCATGGCAACGTTTTCGGCCAGGCCTCTGGTCCCCGCGAGAAGACCGGGCCTGGGGCAGTGCTGTTGCCATCACTGCAGCCAACTGAACCAGAGCTGCCAGTGCATCACTGCCGTCAGTGGCTGCCATCAGTGACAGATCCCCGGATCGGCGGGGTCACTACGCTCCATCTTTATGGGCAAAAGGGGTGGTCTGCGATAGCCCATCAATGCCGTCAGTCGGTGGCGTTACTGATGGGCCGAAGTTGGCCAAGCTGCTGCTGCCTTGCAGGTGCTCAGCCAATTCGACATCTAGGCCACATAATCAGCGGAGCAAACGGTGCGAGTGCTCGTTTCGCAGCACAGCTCCACCCCTCAGGGCAGCAGCTCTTGCCTTGACGCTGCTGCGAATGCCCACTCCCCAGCGTTCGCCAGATCAACAGGCTAGGCCCAACCACTCCATATTCCGGCATATTTGCGTAGGGCTCAACAAGGGCTTCGCTTGGGGCAGCACTCCCAGACTTTATGTGGGGTTAGTTTTCTTTTGCGTCTCAGTTCTTGGGCTTCGGTAGACGATCGAACGGATTGCTCTAAAATTTTCGTCTACCGACTGATAGGCAAGCAGCCACTTGTCCAGAAAATCTCCAGACGCTGGCCAAACCTTCTGCAACTTCCCCAGCGCTACGGCTTCCCGTACTTGTCCATTTTGATGGCAAGAATAAAGTGGATTGAAATTATAAGACGTTCAATGACTTCTCTCCTTCGCCAAAATGTACAGCTTTTTATTGAACACCTAAAGAATGCTGAAAAAAGATTCATCTCTTGATGAAAAAATACAAAAAAGTGCACAAAAGTGCATTGCATATCTTTCTGAGAATATTATAGAATTAGAAGAGGGATTTGAATTGTCAGGCTCTTTAGACTTTCATCAAATATTCCCCTCCTCTCCCATGGGGAAAGCAGTACACGA
>JBBASD010000073.1:0-12245 GCA_040399485.1 Cyanobium sp.
ATATGGGTCGCCTGAGATTCGAACTCAGGACCAATCGGTTAAAAGCCGAATGCTCTACCGCTGAGCTAGCGACCCGTTTGCCGCCGTTTGCAGGACCAATGGGGTCCTGAACCAACGGGACTGAGCGACGGTATCACCCTGCACGAACACCCACAATGGCAATGGCCCTGTGCACCTACTGTTCATGTCCCAAAATGCTGGCGACGTGGTAGAGCCGCGGACGGCCGATGCCGAGGACCAGTCGATGGAAACTCCCTGGCCCGCCCCCAGCATCGATCCAGAGGCCTGGGTGGCGGATTCGGCCGTGGTGATCGGCGATGTTTGCCTTGCCGCCGGTGCCAGTATCTGGCCCACGGCCGTCGCCCGGGGAGATGTGGCGCCCATCGTGATTGGCGAGGGCAGCAATGTTCAAGATGGGGCGGTTCTGCATGGAGATCCGGGTCAGCCCGTCACCATCGGCAGCGATGTCACCATTGGCCATCGGGCCGTGATCCATGGCGCCACCTTGGGCGATGGTTGTTTGATCGGCATCGGCTCGATCGTGCTCAATGGCGTGTGCGTGGGTGCAGGCGCCTTGGTAGGGGCGGGCTCGGTCGTGACCCGGGACGTGCCAGATGGTGCCCTGGTGATGGGGGCCCCTGCCGAGATCCGTCGCCAGTTGAGTGCTGAGGCCATCGAACAGCAGCGCCAGCATGCCCGTCGCTACCGCCAGCTGGCACGTGCCCACGCTGGCCTCGGGGGCGGCACCGGCTTTTGAATCGCCTTCAGGCCAGGGGGTGCCTCGGACTTGGATAGAATTCCTGCAGCTGATTTTTTGATGCCATGGACCTGAGGCTGCTTCTGGTTGTTGCTCCCATCCTTCTGGCTGCCTCCTGGGCTGTGTTTCACATAGGCAGGGCGGCCGTGGGCCAGCTGCAGCTGTTCATCAAACGCGCCCAGGCTTGATGGTCCATGTGCTCGGTGCTGGCCTGGCTGGCACCGAAGCGGCCTGGCAGATCGCCTCGGCAGGAATTCCGGTCCGGCTGGTGGAAATGCGGCCCGTGCGCCGCTCTCCAGCTCACCACAGCGAGGAGTTCGCCGAGCTGGTCTGCAGCAACAGTTTTGGGGCTCTCTCCTCCGATCGGGCCGCAGGGCTTCTCCAAGCAGAGTTGCGCCAACTCGGCTCCGTGGTGATCCGCACCGCCGATCAACACGCCGTTCCGGCGGGGGGAGCCTTAGCGGTCGACCGTGGCAGGTTCAGTGCAGCCCTTACAACTGCCCTGGAAACCCATCCCTTGATAACTGTCGAACGTCGCGAGCAAACGGAGCTGCCACCGGCCGATTCGATCACCGTGCTGGCTACGGGCCCCCTTACTTCAGAGCCCTTGGCCGACCAATTGCGGGCCTTCACCGGACGTGACGAGTGCCATTTTTTTGATGCAGCCAGTCCAATTGTGGCTGGAGAAAGTATTGATCTCAATCTGGCCTTTCGTGCTAGTCGCTATGACAAGGGTGATGCAGATTACATCAACTGCCCCATGGACGTTCAGCAATACCTCGCGTTTCGGCATGGCTTGCTAACGGCAGAGCAAGCGGCCCTCAAGGATTTTGAACAAGAATCGGCTTGCTTCTTCGAAGGTTGTCTCCCCATCGAAGAGTTGGCCAGGCGCGGTGAGGACACGATGCGCTACGGCCCCCTCAAGCCAATCGGTCTATGGGATCCCCGTTGGGGTGATGTGACCGATAGGGAAGTGAGGCGTGCCAAAAGGGCCCATGCCGTGGTGCAGTTGCGCCAAGAAGATCGGGACGGTCGCCTCTGGAACCTGGTTGGCTTCCAGACCAACCTCAAGTGGTCTGAACAGAAGCGGGTGTTGCGAATGATCCCAGGTCTGGCCGAGGCCGAATTCGTTCGCTTTGGGGTCATGCACCGCAATACCTTCCTCGAATCCCCCCAGCTGCTCGATGCCACCCTGCAGTTTCGCCGCCGTCCCTGCCTGTTGGCGGCCGGTCAGATCACCGGTACGGAAGGCTATGCAGCTGCGGTAGCAGGGGGCTGGTTAGCCGGAACCAATGCGGCCCGGCTGGCCCGGGGCAAACCGCCTTTGACCCTGCCTCCCACCACGATGGCCGGTGCCTTGGTGCACTTCATCAGCTCCCCACCGCTTGACGATGCTCCTGCTGCCAAAGGCAGCTTTCAGCCGATGCCACCTAATTTCGGATTGTTACCAGAACTGCCCTGTCGGATCCGCGACAAGCGGCTGCGCTATGGCGCCTATCGCGACCGTGCCTTGGCTGATTTGACCGAGCGGCTGGGCAGGGAGCTGCTGGCGGCCTGAAAACTTTTGCAAGCTGCAGCCTCGAGGTAGAGATTTCGCAAATTATGAATATCGCTCGCCTGTCGTTTTCGAACAGTGAGATCAAAAAACGAATAACTAAATGTGAAGACTTGGGCCGGTCAGGCGTTATTCCCGATAAAAATTCATTGAAGACTTGACTCCTTTTGAGGAGTAACCTTCTTTTCCCCACCATTTCTTTTGAAACGGGCTGTTCTTTAACAGGCATGAAAAACCACTTTCTCCCGGTTCTGGCCACCGGCCGAACTTTTCGAACGGCTTCGAGAACGGTTCTCGCTGCCCTCGCCGCCTTGATATTCTCCTGCGGCTTGCTGGTTCACGCCCCCTTGGCCTCGGCAGCCACCTTGGCCGAAGACATGGTTCAGGTGACCAAGGATGCCTGTGTCAATGTTGCCAAAAAGCGTGGCTACGCCGTCGAAGAAGTCACCTCAGCCGTTCCCGCAGATGGGGACAGCTCCAGTGTCGTGTTGCGACTGAGCAAGGGCGGCGAACGTTACGAATTCAATTGCGGTTTCTCCCAGAATATTCGCGAATACGTGGCCCCGGCCCCCGCCCGCGAAACCGCAGCTGTGGCCCAGCGCAATGATCGCGTCGCTACCCAGCAGCCTGCTCGTGTTGCGGTGCAACAACCGGCTCGGGTGGCTGTGCAGCAACCTGAACGGGTCGCCGTTCAGCGGGATCGAGTTCGTGATCGTGACCGGGTCGTAGAAACGACCGAGCGCAAAGGCGGTTTCAACCCCCTGCTGCTGCTGCCTCTGTTGCTGCTGCCCCTTTTGTTCTTCCTCCGTCCCAAGGAAGCCGCAGACGTCAACGCCACCAAGATGGGCAGCTACGTGAACCCCACCCCCGTGGCCAAGACCACAACCACCGCTGCGGTGGAGACTGCTGTGGCCAAAGTCTTTGATGCCATCCTGCGCACCCAGGATGCCGCCATCGAGGTTCGCTCCGGCGCTGGCATCACCAACGCGGTGACCCGCAGCCTTGCCGCAGGCAGCACCGTCAAGCTGAGTGGTCGTTATCTCAATGACTGGGCCGAGCTGGCCGATGGCGGCTGGATCGACATCAAGTCTTTGGCTAAGGACCCCCGCGTCTGAGCCCGCTCAGCCGCGCTTCTGCCAACCTCCCCACGGATACAACATTTTCAAGATGCCGGCAAAACCGGCATCTTTTTTTTACTCTTTTTTTATCAATGGTTGTAATGTTCAGCCGGATACAAATCAACTGCAAAATTGGATGTGTTCCCTGACACAAGGCAAAAAACGCACGGTACTGATCAGCTTGCGCAATCCCAGGCTGTCTCAGGCCAATGCCAGTACCCAAAGCAATAGTTCCTCATTTACTTAATGGGCAGAAGGCGACATGTTCCTGGGCTGTGGTCTGTCGCACTTGACCATTTTTCTCTTGGGCCCCTAGGGTTGGTTCAAGGATGCCCAACTGGCGTTCCGGGCTGCCTCCCCAAATACGAGTAACGAGCTCCGACATGCTCTACAGCTCGCGAAACTTTTACGGATATTCTTGAGATCCGTAAAATGTATTTGGTGCAGTCATTTTCTCTCACTCCCAACACAAAATGTCTACCCGCACCGTTATCGGCCTGTTTGCCGAAAACGCCCATGCCGCCAAGGCCCTGGAAGACCTCGTGGCCGCCGGCCTGCATCGCGACGCCCTCGACCTGCTGACCGCTGACGACGCTTCCGATGCTCCCAAGCTGCGGGCCCTTTCCGACCTGGTTCCCGAGCCCGACCTCGGTGTCTATCTCGCCGGCGTCAGGGATGGTGGCACCCTGCTGACCGCCCAAGTTCCCCTTAACGCCGAAGCCCGTGCCGCCGAAATCATCGGTGGTTACAATCCCGTCAACATCCGCGAACACGCTGTCGCTCTGGCCGCCAAGCATCCCGAGGTCAAGGCCGAACTGATCGACACCGCCAAGGATCCCAACGTCCTTGAAGTGGTTGAAGAAGTGGTTGAGCTGGGCAAAGAGAAGGTCGAAACAGGCCGCCTGCGCATCTACAACGTGGTCTCCGAGGCCAAGGTCTCCAAGTCCATCGACCTGGTCGACGAAACCGTCACCGTTCAGCGCCGCGCCGTCAATCGCGCCGCCCTCGAAGATGCCTTCAAAGAGCGCGTGTTCGAACTTTCCGAGTTCGACGAGCGTGCCATTGTCAGCAAGCGTGCCCAGGTTGTTGAGGAAGTCAACCTCGCCAAGCAGGCCGAAACCAAGGGCCAAACCGTCACCGAAACCGTGCGTCGTTCCGACGTGCGCGCCGAGCGCATTGGTGCCGATGGCAAGGTGATCGAAACTGTTGCGACGACCGAACGCTGATCTCGGCACAGGATTCCCCTGTTCCTCGGGACAGGGGGTCTGAATATCTGCCGCATGGGGCCCAGGCAGTGGGATCATCCCCCTGAAGGGCCCTTTTTTCCATACTGACCAATACTGACCAGAATAAACTGTATACTAAACCAGATCGACTGTGATTGGAATGTTGAGAGAGTTGCTGTCTTTTTTCGGTTTGAATCGCTCTGGCGACAGCGAAGATAGTTCGTCGACCTCTCCCCCATCACCACCCGGAGTCGGGTCTAGCTCCCAAGCTCCAGGTCCATCGGCTGTGGAACCTCCCAAAGTGCCACCCAGTGGCACGACCCCCAAGCCTTCCCCTTCTCCCCTTCCCGCCCCTTCCCGTCCTCGGAGTTCCGAAGTGAGTGCCTTTGACAACCCTGTGATCGCTTCCACCCTCGTCGTTGTCGGCGAACGGGGTGAGTCCTACCGGCTGTTGCAGCAAACGACCGAGGGGGCGGTTGAAACCTTGGTGCTGGGCCTTGAAGATGGCTCCCAAATCACGCTGCCCCGCAACGAACTGGTTTGGCAGGGCGCCGGGACCTGGCTCCTCACCGACGCCGTTCGCGATGCCCGTGGACTGGTCATCCCGGTTGTGGAAGAAACACTGGAATTGGCCAAGGAGAGGGTGGAAACCGGAAAGGTGCGCATCACCAAGTCCGTTCAATCCCGCGAGGTGGTTGTTGATGACCCCCTCAACCGCGAACGGGTGAGCGTAGAGCATGTGCCCATCAACCAGGTGGTTACTGGCGATGTGCCCCAGGTTCGGGAGGAGGGCGATGTCACCGTGATCCCCATCCTTGAGGAAAGGGTGGTGACCCATAAGGAGCTTGTTCTGGTGGAGGAGGTTCGCATACGCCGTGACCGCAGCCAATACCACGATCCCCAGTCCGTAACCCTGCGCAAGGAAATCGTCTCTGTCGAGCGCCTCGGTGAAGATGGTCGCCTGCTTGACACCCAGGGTTGAAACCCGTTTGAGGCCTGAGTTCAACCCTAGGCAACGCTCTCTCTGCGAGACCGTTGCCTAGGGTTGGTTCATGCCTACTTCCCCGCTGTCGAATTCTTCTGCAACTATGACCCCTGCTGAGTCTGTGGCTCAGGAGTCTTGGGATGTCATTGTGATTGGTTCAGGCCTGGGGGGGTTGGTTACCGCCAGCCAACTGGCCGCCAAGGGGGCCCGAGTGTTGGTCTTGGAGCGCTACCTGATTCCAGGGGGTAGCGGTGGCAGTTTCCGCCGGCAGGGTTACACCTTCGACGTTGGCGCCTCGATGATTTTTGGCTTTGGCAGCCAAGGCCATACCAACTTGCTTACTCGTGCCTTAGCCGATGTTGGTGAACATTGCGTCACGATCGCCGATCCCACCCAGCTGGAATACCATTTACCCGACGGTCTCAATATTGCCGTCGATCGTGATTATCAGTCTTTTGTTACTCGCTTGACAGCCCTTTTCCCCCATGAAGCCCAGGGAATTCGCGCCTTTTATGACACCTGTTGGCAGGTGTTCCGCTGCCTTGATGCGATGCCTTTGCTTTCGCTTGAGGACCCAAGTTACTTAGCCAAGGTTTTTTTTCGTGCTCCGCTGGCTTGCCTTGGACTGGCCCGTTGGTTACCGGTGAATGTGGGCGATGTGGCCAGACGCCATATCAAGGACCCTGCCCTGCTCAAGTTTATTGACATGGAGTGCTTCTGTTGGAGCGTCATGCCAGCAGACCTCACCCCCATGATCAACGCGGGCATGGTCTTCTCCGATCGCCATGCGGGCGGGATCAATTATCCCAAAGGCGGTGTGGGGGTGATTGCCGAAAAATTGGTGGCTGGATTGCAGCGCCATGGTGGTGTAATTCGCTATCGATCACGCGTCACAAAGGTTCTACTTGAAAGGGCTAGGGCGGTGGGTGTCCGTCTCGCCAACGGTCAGGAAATCCGGGCCCAAAAGGTAGTAAGTAATGCCACACGTTGGGATACATTTGGTGGCGAAGACGGTTCGCCCACTCCCCTGGTTGCGGCTGAAGATACCCCCGCTGCTGAACAGACCTGGCGGCGACGTTACAAGCCCTCGCCTTCCTTTCTTTCCCTGCATCTTGGGGTCAGGGCCGATGTGATTCCGGCCGGCAGCCACGTCCATCACCTTTTGCTCGAGGACTGGGCCGCGATGGAGGCCGAGCAAGGCACCGTTTTTGTCTCCATGCCTTCGCTACTGGATCCTTGCCTGGCACCGGCTGGGCATCACATCGTTCATAGCTTCACGCCATCAGCGATGGCTACCTGGGAAGGCCTTTCCCCCCAGGCTTACCGGTCCAAAAAACAAGCAGATGCCAATCGCCTGATTGCAAGGCTGGAGAAGCTCTTGCCTGGGATTGGAACCGCTATCACGCATCAGGAGGTGGGCACCCCCCGCAGCCACCGCCGTTTCCTGGGGCGCTTTGCCGGTAGCTATGGGCCCATCCCCGCCCTGCGCTTGCCTGGTTTGCTGCCGATGCCCTTCAACCGGACGGGCATCGAGGGCCTGTATTGCGTTGGCGATTCTTGTTTTCCTGGCCAGGGGCTCAATGCCGTCGCCTTCAGTGGCTTTGCCTGTGCCCATCGTCTTGGCGCCGATTTGGGTTTGAATCCCTGGGCCCTACCGGATTAGGCATCCCTCAGCATTGCCCCTGCCCAGCCTTAGTGGTGAAATCCTGGGCTGGCCTCGATGGGTCTGGGCATGGGCGTCGAGAGACCTTCAAACCACTCGACGGCACGCTCAATGTCCGCCAGTAACTGGTCGGCCATGTCGCGACTGAAGCCAGATCGAATCACAAATCTCAGGACCGTTAGCTGTTCACAGTCGGCCGGCATGGTGTATGCCGGAACCATCCAGCCCCTTTCCCGCAACTTGTCGGACAGATCAAAAACGGTCCAGTTGCTAATACTGGAATCCAGACTGACGATGAAGACCGGCAATTGACCGCGGGGGTGGCTTAACAAGGTCAAGGGCTCTAGCCTTTTGATGCCATCGGCCAGGTGGCAGGCAATTAACTCAAGCGTGGCCATGCGGTGCTTGAATCCCTGGCGGCCGAGATGGAGAAAGTTAAAATATTGTCCGATAACCTGGGCACCCGGCCTAGAAAAATTAAGACCAATGGTTGGCATGTTACCGCCAAGATAATTGACATTGAAACGTAACTCTTCTGGCAGTTGCTCGCTGTCACGCCACAATATCCAGCCCACACCAGGTAAAACTCCGCCATATTTATGACCACTGCTATTGATAGAAACCACCCTTTCAAGCTGGAAATCCCAGATTAATTGCGGTGAGTTAAAGGGAGCCACAAAGGCACCGGAGGCCCCATCAACGTGGATGGGAATGTTGAGGCCATTGCGCTCTTGGAGACCATCCAGCCGTTGTTGCAGCTCTTCAATCGGTTCGTAACTGCCATCAAAATTGCTGCCAAGGATCCCGATGACGCCGATCGTTTGTTCATCGCAAAGGGCGACCGCTTCGCTGGCACTCAATTGAAGCCGATGGGGTTTGATCGGCACGAGTCGGGGCTCAACATCGAAATACACACAGAATTTCTCCCAGCAAATCTGGGTATTTGAACCCATGACAAGATTGGGGCGATTCGTGTCTTTGCCTTGGGAGCGTCGCTGTTGTCGCCAATGCCAACGCATGACCAGCCCAGCCAGCATGCAGGCTTCACTTGAGCCCGTGGTGGAGGTACCGATGGCCGCGTCGGGATCGGGGGCGTGCCAGAGGTTCGCAAGGATCTTGAGGCAGCGTTCTTCAATTTCGGCAGTCTGGGGATACTCGTCTTTGTCAATCATATTTTTATCGGCACATTCTTCCATTAGACGCCTTGCCTGAGGCTCCATCCAAGTGCTGACAAAAGTTGCTAAGTTTAGCCTTGAGTTGCCATCAAGCATTAAATGCTCATGAATGATATCGTAGGCTAATTCAGCATCAATGCCATGATCTGCAAGCTCATGGCGGAGGATTTCTGTGGGCAAATTAGTCGTACTCAGTTTATTGCTGAGACCGCTATGAACGCCAATATGTTTGGATCGGTTGGGAGCTACCATGGCCTGATTGATTTTGTGTCTATACTATCGGTGAGCTGGTGGCTATCAGTCGCTATCCGCCCTGTTCATGCATGCTAATTTCTGCATGAGTTTGCAATACCGCCTCCAGGCCTTTCTGCGTGCCACTCCCCCCGAACCAGGCTTGGGAATTCGCTTGGCGCTTTGGCAGGGACCTGGCCAGGCAGGCAGTGAAGCAGCGGTTCTCGAAAACCTGGCCCGCCTCGAAATGCTCTGTGGCCTTGCAGCAACCCAAGATATTCAGCTGCTGGTTTTCCCCGAGCTCTATCTCAGCGGCTATCTGCTCACACCTGATGCGGTCAGCAGCTTGGCCGAGTCGGTGGATGGTCCCAGCCTGGCCAGGGTGGCGGCCGCCGCTCGTCGCCATGGTTTGGCGGTCTGCTGTCCCTATCCGGAACGGGCCACAGTCGGCGGCGTCGAACGTTTTTATGACGCCATTGCCCTGTTCGGTGCCGATGGCTCTCTGTTGCGTAACTATCGCAAAACCCACCTGTGGGGCCCGGACGAAAAACGATGCTGGACCCCCGGTTATCTCCAGGCCGAGGAGGGCCCGGCCTGGACCGTACAACTGGTTCATGGTGTCCCCGTGGGATTGTTGAATTGTTATGAGGCCGAATTCCCGGAACTCAGCCGCCTTTTGGCCTTGCGAGGAGCCAAGCTTCTGGTGATTCCCACCGCAGCTGATGCTTGGGCCCAGCTCAGCAATGGCGAACGCACGGACCGCCCCTACCCAGATATCTCCCGCACCTTGATTCCGGCCCATGCATTCCACAACCAATGTTTTGTGGCCTATGCCAACCGTTGTGGTGAGGAGACCGTGAATGGCAGCGTGAAGGCTTCTTATCTAGGCAACAGCATCATCTGCGGCCCCCACGGAGATGTCCTTTGTGCGGCCAGGTCGGAACCCACCCTCCTCGTTGCCGACTGCCTCCTGGCTGAGTACGGCCCGACCCATCCGCTGGCAACCAGCTATTTGGAGGACCTCCGCCCAGATCTGTACGCCACCCTGGCCACGACCAAGCCCCTGGCTCCATAGCCTGGATTCCGAGAAACCACTGGTAATGACTTCAGCTCCGTTGCCCAGCTCCGCCGATCTGGCCAAGTATCTGGAGGCCCGAGGCCAGCTCGGTAAGCCCTGGATGTGGCATCTTTTACGCCTGGTCAAGATCAAGGAGCAGCGGGATTCCATGACTCCCGAGGACTTTGTGGCAACTCTTGCCGATGCCCATGCCGATCTGATGCGTCTGGGGCCGTTCTGGAAGGGTCGAGAGCAGGAGGTGTTTGGCGGCCTCTATCAACCGGCAGCCGAGATCGAACCTCTGCCAGGTTCTGATCAGGACCGATGAAAGAGGTGCAGTCCCCCGCCGGTGTGCATCGTTACCCGATGGCGCCCCTGATTCGTTATGGCCTACTGGGACTTTATGGCGCTTTGGTGTTGCCGTTGCCCCTGCTGGCTCCAAGCCACTGGCGTTGGCCTGTTGTGATTGCCGTGTTGCTGGGCTTCTTGCTGGTGCTGGCGGCTACCAGTGAGCAGGTTGAAATCTGTCCCACCGGACTGCGGGTTGGCCATCCAGCTTGGTGCCATTGGCTTCTGCGTCGGGGCTGGAGTCTTGCCTGGCAAGACATTAAGGCCATCAATTCCGTGGCCACTAGCCAAGGGGGCAGGGTGTTTTATGTGCGCACGTCCCCGGACGCTGCCGGAAGGAGTCAGTCCTGGCTTTTACCCCAGCGCATCGCCCATTTTGAAGACTTCCTAGCCCGGTTCTCGGCGGCAACGGGTCTGGACTTAGGGGATGTCCAGAGATTGACACCCCCTTGGACCTATCAGTTATTGGCTGTGTTCAGTGGCTTGTTGCTGCTCTTTGAATGCCTGGCTTTGCTTGGCTTGCCCCATCCGGTGATTCCCTAGTAACGAAGGGGTGGAGGATCGGCTTGACCAGCCAACGCCGGCGCCAAGGAGATTTGCGCGTTGGTGGGCATGTCGATTGGATCAGGGAGCGTATCGAGGCTGAAGCGATAACCCTGCTGGCGCATGGTTTCGATGCCACCCCCTTCTCCCAATCCGGCCTGCTCCAGCTTGCGTCGCAAGGTGAGCACTTGGGTATCGACCGAGCGGGGCCCGCCACTGAAGGGTGGCCATGCCATCCGCAGGAGCTCCTGACGGGAACGAACCACTCCCGGGGGCATCAGCAAGGCACAGAGCAAGGCAAATTCCCTTGGGCTCAGTTCAACAGGTTGGTCCCGCAGGGTCACCTGTCTAAGCAGCAGGTGCACTTCCAGGGGGCCGACACAAACCCGCTCCTGCAAACCAATGCCACTGCGGCGCATAAGGGTGCGGCACCGGGCGGCCAGTTCTTCCAGGCCAAACGGTTTGCGCAAAACATCGTCTGCTCCCGCATCCAGCAGGGAAACAATTGGTTCTGATCCGGATCGGGCCGTGAGAACCATTACGGGACAATGCAACTGCCCGGCCAGCCTCAGGGCCGAGGTTTCTTCGAGCAGCTCGGCGCTCACCAACAGGTCTGGAGAGAGTTCCTGGCAGAGTTCAATCGCTTCGACAGCTGTTGCCACAGCAGCAGCCATGTGGCCATCCTGGCGCAGCCGTTGGGCAAGAACAGTTCGCAAAGTGGCGTGGGGATCGACCACCAAGACCCGCTTGGGATGGCCGCCGTTGTCGTTGGCATTCGGCTCAGCCATGGCGAGGATTGGAGACTCCGCGTACAAAGTAAATCAGTTTAATATTAGCGGAAATAACCCTGTCCCTTGAGTATCAGGCGATGCCTTTCAAAGCGTCCCCCTGCCCCTTTGCGCTATCGGACAAATTCGCGACCACGCCCTTGAGGTAGCAGAATGGGAGCCAGGGCTTGCCCATGACATGACCGCGCTGCAACATCCCGACGCCATCCGCCAGTTCCAATCGCTTTGCGATGCGCTGCAAAGCCTGGCTGACAGGTACCACAGCCCATCGGAGCTCAGGCTCTATGCCGACGGCTACCTGCATGCCCTGCGCCGGACATCCATGCTTGATCACCAGTCTCAGCGCCGGCTGGAGGAGTTGATCGAACGCTGGATCCTGGATCCCTCAGCCTTCGTCAGCCCCGACGGCAATCCTCGCACCCTTTTTGAGAGCGGGCGGCACTGAGGTTATTGAGCTGAACACGCAGGTTATTGAGCTTAAATCGTCTTTGATCCCCAAATCTTGGCTCAGCCTGGAGGGTCAGACGGAAATTGCGCCCGACCCATGGCTTCAGCTACTGGGCTGAGGGTCAGGACGCCAAGGCGACGGTGAGGTTTTCCCGCAGTTCGCCGCTGTTGTACAACTCGATCAGGATGTCCGAACCGCCGATGAATTCACCCTTTACATACACCTGGGGAATAGTGGGCCATTCGGAGTAATCCTTGATGCCTTGACGGATCTCGCCATCGGAGAGCACATCAAACGTTTCAAAAGGCACCCCAAGGGAGTGCAGGATTTGGACGACGTTGTTGGAGAAGC
>JBBASD010000074.1:0-12202 GCA_040399485.1 Cyanobium sp.
GATCGGCCGGCCCATCGCGCCCCCTGGTGCGCCCGTTTCGACTGCCGCGAGCTGGGCCCCCTCTATGGCACCCCTGCTGCTGCGGATGGTCTGGCGCCCGGGCCGCCGGGGCCGGGTCAGGCCACTGCGGTCAGGCCTGCCTGGCGGTTGCCCCCCTTTCGCACATTGATAGTGGATTCGCCCGGGGTGGAGCGGCTGGCTGTTGAGGCGGAGCACTGGCCCCACCCCTGGCGGCTGGTACCCCATCCCGTGGTGGCGAAACGTCACTGGATCGGGCCCCTCGCTCCCGAGGACCAGATCCTGGGCGGCCCCCCCGAGGCGGCGCTGCGGGGGTTTGGGGGGGTGGTGGTGGTGGGCGAAAGCCTGGTGTTGCTGGCCGCCCTGTCCCTCTGTGGCCCCAGCGTCAGGCTGGTCGTGGCGCTTCCCAGGCACGCAGATGCCAATTTGTGGCGCCTGTTACGGGACGAGGCGTCACTGGATACACGGCTTTGGGTGTTGCCAGAATCAAATGGGGCTTGATTGCGAAATCAATGGCTGTTCCTTCTCCCCTATGGCTACGTTGGGGCCTGATTTTTACCGCCCTGTTTCTAGCGATTCACTGGCAGGAGGTAACCTCACCCACTTGGAATGTTGATGATTGGGCCTTGCTGGGCCAGTCGATTAATCAGACGTTTCAAAGTAGGCCCGGTTGGGATCTTGTCTACGGACTCCTCTTCCAACATGCCTATTCACCTTTCTTTGGCTGGTTGCTTGCCGCAGGTTCGATTTATGCATTAGCCGCTGCCCTGGCTGTTTTCGTGCCCGCGGTTACGCCCCCTTGGATCTGTCTACTGGCGCTGCTGATCAGTGGCCACGCCTATCTGCTTGATCTATTCAACTTCAGTTTCGCCATCGGCCTTTATCTGCTGCCGGCGGCCCTGTCGGTGTGGGGCGCGGTGTTGATCGCCTACCGCAAGGGCCCTCCCCTGTTGGGGCGCCGTTGGCTCGATGCCTTGCTTGGCCTGCTGGCAATAGCTTTTGCTCTCTCGATTTACCAGCCTACTGGTTATCTCGCCATTGCCTTGCTTGGTTGGAATGGCCTAGCCCGGGCGCTTGGCAGCCAGCGCTTTGGCGCCCAAGCGCCAAAGCGGTTGGTGGCAGGTGTGCTTACAGGAGGCGTCACCTATTACCTGGTCTCCCTGCTGGCCATGGCGGGCCAGGCCCCCAACAGCCGCACCGGTTTTGCCTCCCTGGCACGTTTCTGGCACAAGCTCACCGATGCGGGGGTATACCAGGAGGTCTATGCCACCCAAGTGAGCCTTTTGCCCCGGATTCCCCAGCATGCCCTTGGGGTCGTGTTCCTGCTGTTACTGATATTGACCACGCTCCAGTTGCTGCGGTTCAGCAGCAGGGGGCCCGAGCGAACGCAACGGCTGGGAATTCTCTGGGCCGCCGCCGCTTTCCTCACCCTGCTGCCCTTTCTGCTCTTTATCATCCTCGATGCTGGTTTCCCCTCCCGTGCCTTCTGCCTTGGCAATCTCGGCATCGCTTCCCTGATCGTGGCCATGCTGGCCACCATGGCGGCGCCCCAGACAACTCAACGGCTGGGTGCCCCCTGGCTGGGCTGGAACCGAAGATTGGCTCAGGGGCTGGTGGGCCTCCTTGTGGTCGGTTATCTGATACCCCAGGCGGCCTTCGCTTCCCGGGTCTGGGAATTAACCGCTTTGATGCAAATGCGGGACATTGCCCTCTCCCAGTCGATCCTGGCCGATGTGCGGGCCGCCTCGCGGCAGGGGGGCCCGCCGGCGGAACCCTTCTTCATCTTTGGCACCACCGATCGCACCCAACCCTTTCCAAGCTGGAGCAGCGTTGGCGAATCCGCCTTTCGCCGCGAATGGAGCATTCCGGCCATTTTCCTTAATCTCCACCAGCTGAAGGTGAATCACATTGCCTATCGGAGTGAGGGCAATGAGGCCGAGGTGCGCGCTGGCCTGCCCCCTTGCCGCGCCTACCCGCAGCCGGGGGCGATCGTGCCCTATCAGGGGCGCTGGTTGGTGTGTCTTGAGGCCAATCCGGCGGCTGCGCCGGAGCGGCGGTAGGCGGCCCTGGTCAGCCCAAACGAGAGGGCGGACCAGGCGCCATAGGAAGCCAAACCCACCACCATTGAGCTGGAAAATGGCTTCGGCAGTCGCTCAAGCATGGCGGCGGTTAGGAGGCTGACCAGCCAGCCGAGCGATTGGATGGCGATGTATCGCACCAAAAGTGAACGGCTGAAGCGCACCCGAAAGCTGACGCGGGCATGCATGACTGCATTGAAAACCAGGCAGATGCCGCCGGCCAGGCTGATTGCCACCATGTTGGACAGTTGGGAACGCACCGCCAGGGCGAAGAGGCCCAGATACAGCAGCTCCCCACTGCCCCCCACCAGCAGATAGCGCAGCAGACTTGAATCCAGTCCACGCCGCAGCAAGGCCCAAGGACGGCTGGTCATGGCCGCCGGGCCAGCAGCATCAAGGAGCTGCCCCAGGGCAGGGGCAGGCTGCTGGAGACTCGCTCTTCCCATTGCAGCAAGCCGATCAGCAGGTTGTTGATCCAGATGGGGGGCAAAGTCACATCGGAATCCTCTTGGTCGTCCCCATCCGGGAGCAGCGTTTCCAGCCGGGTCTGCAGCCACAGCAGGGGCGTCAGCCAGGAATTCCAATAGGACACGGATTCGGGCTGCAAGCCAACCGCCCGCACCTGACGGCCCAGCCCGTCGGCCAGGTACCGGCGTCCGCCCATCACCCGTCGATCGTGGCGCCGCTCCAGGCAGGGCATGGCCGCCACATTGATCAACAGCAAGCCCCCCGGGCGCAGCATCGCCGCCATGCCGGCCAGGGCCCGGGGCGGATCGACCTGGCGGTGATAAAGCACATCCAGGGAGATCACGGCGTCGTAAATAGCGTCCCCCACCGGCAGCTCATTGACTGAGCTTTCCACCACCTGCAGCCCCCGCTCGCGGGCATAGGTCAGGGCCAGGGGATGGAGGTCGCAGCCAGCGGTGCAGGCAATGCTCGCCTGGGCCTGCAGTTCAGCCAACATGCCGCCGGTGCCACAGCCGGCGTCAAAAACCTTCAGGGCATGGCCCTGGCGGCTGGCTTCCCGCTTGAGTCGCTCCACCACCCGCCGGCGCAGGCTGCGATACCACCAATGCCGCTGCTCCAGGGCGGCGAGCACGTGATATTCCTGATCCTGCATGGACCGTTCCGATGGACGCGGCCATCATGCTTGGCCTTGGGGCTTCTAAGGGAGTTTCGATTACCCACACTCCCGCAGCACTTCCAGCACCTGGTTGGCGCTGGTCCGCCAGTCAAAGCCCGCGGCCCGGCGGGGTCCCGCCGCCGCCAACCCGGCCGCCAAGGCCGGCTGCCCCAGCACCTGTTCCAGGGCCGCGGTAAGGGCGTCGATGGAGCGCGGATCCACCAGCAGGCCCGCGTCCCCCACCACCTCCGGCAGGGCGCCGGCCCGGGCGGCCACCACTGGGGTCCCGCAGGCCATGGCCTCCAAGGCCGGCAGGCCAAAGCCCTCCCAGAGGCTGGCCAGCACCAGGGCCTGGGCGCGATTCAGTAGCTGCAGGCGCTCCCCATCGCTGACCCAGGGCAACCAGTCACAGCGCCCGGCGATGCCCAGTTCCTGCGCCAGGGCCTGCAGGCGGGGCGTGTAGCGCCGATCATGGGGGCCCACCAGCTTGAGCCGTAGGGGGCCGCCGGGATCCTTGACCCTGGCAAAAGCCCGCAGCACCCGGTCCAGGTTCTTGTGGGGGTCGTGGCGGCCCAGCACCAGAAAAAATGCCTGCCGCCGCAACCCCAGCGGCCGCAGCAACCCCGGATCGAAGCCCAGCCGGATCGGCACCAGGCGCCGGGCCGGCACCCCCAGGCGCCCATGCACCTCCCGGGCGGTGGCTTCGGAGTTGCACAGCACCCGCACCGCCCGGTGCAGCACCAGGGGCACATAGGCCAGGTGGTAGGCCAGCAGCGGCGAGAGTTGGGGGTAGCGCAGGGGTAGCAGGTCGTGGGCCAGCACCACCGAGCGCACGCCCCGCAACAGGGGGGCTTCCGGCAGTGGCGAGAGCAACAGGGGCGCTCCACTGGCCCGCAGCAGCCTCGGCAGTTCGTTCTGGGTCCACAGCAACCGCCGCCAGTGGCCCTGGCGCCCGAACTCGGGGGAGAGGTTGGCGGCAATCGGCAGGCTGTGGGGCCGATCGCCGCCCAGGGGGTCCAGCAGGGGCACCAGGGCAGGATCGAGGGCATTCACCAGATCGCGGGCCACGACGCCGATCCCCGTGGGGCGCTGTCCCATATAGCTGCCGTTGAACAGGGCCAGGGGAGAGGGATCCCTCATCGCTGGCAGGGTTGGGGGCCCAACGCTGGGCCGATCCCCTGCAGCACCGCCAGGCTGCGGCGGGGTTGCAGGGGCAGGCGCAGCAGGGTGAGGGCAAGGAGCCTCAAGGTGCGCAGCAGCAGCACCCAGGGGGGGCAATGGCGCCGCAAAAAACGCAGGTAGCTGATGGTGGAGAGGCGTTGGCGCAGGGGCTCCCCCGTATTGGAGCCCTGACCGCGGTGGTGGCGCACGCCCGGTTGGGGCAGCCACAACACTGGGGCCCCCCGGGCCGAGAGCCGCAGGCAGAGGTCCATGTCTTCGTAATAAAGGGGAAAGGCGGGGTCGAAGCGGGCGGGCGGCTCGTGGGCACTGGGCCGCAGGGCCAGGCTGCAGCCGCTCAGCCAATCCACCGCCAAAGGCCCCCCTGCGCTGAGAGCGGTCACCGCCAGACGACGGGAACGGAAACGCAGGCCGGGGTCGATCCAGCCCCCACTGGCCTCCAGACCGCCATGGCCATCGAAAACCGCCGTGCCGACCACGGCCCGCTGTGGCAAGTTGGCCAATTGTTGCCCCAATTGGCCCAGTTCCTCGCCGCCCGGCAGGCGGGTGTCGGGATTGAGCAACCACACCCAGCCTTCCCAGCCCTGGACCGCCAGCTGGTTGATCGCCCGGTTGCAGCCCTCCCCGAAGCCATCCCCTTCGTGGCCCGCCAGGCGCCGCAGCGCCAGGTTGGCTGGCTGGTCACTTGAGAGCCGGGCGGCGGTCCGCAGCGGTTCCAGGTCCAATGGGGCCGACTGGGGACTGTTGTCGACGAGCAGCCAGAGCTGGGGCAGTTGGCATTGACGGGCCAGATCCCGGGCCAGGGCCGGCAGCACCGCTTCGCTGTGGTAAGCCACCGTGACTATCACCACCTCCAGCAGCGGCGGGTCGGGCGGATCCGTGGCCGCCGGCAGGGGCTGGAGCGGGGACACGGCAGCGGTGGGATGGGGGTGGGATGGGGGAAAGTGGAGCGGCCCGGGGCCTCCGGGCCAGTCAGCTTCGCAGCCCGGCCCCCTCTGTGCCATGACCCCACCCCCTGTCAATGCGCCCGCCAACGCCGCTGGGCCCGGCTGCCCGATCTGTGGGCTCCAGGCCGATCCCCAGGCCTGGCAGGTCAATGGCATCGTCCGCTTCGGCATCGGTTGGGTTTTGCGCCACCATCCGGCGCCGGCGCCCCTGCTGGGCTGGTTACTGCTCGACAGCGGTCGCCACCTGGGCGGCCCCGCCGACTTCGACGAGAGCGAGGCGGCCACGTTCGGCGAGGCCCTCAGCCGCAGTTGTGCCCTGGTGCGCCAGCTCACCGGTTGTGAGCGGGTGTACGTGATCGCTTTCGGTGAAGGCGCCCCCCACCTGCATGTGCACCTGATACCGCGCCACGGCGCCGAGGCCGCCAGCAAGGCCTGGCGGGTGGCGGATCTCTATCGCGCTGTTGAGGCGGGAGAACGGGCGGCCGCGGACCCCGCCGCTGTGGCTGCTTTGGTGGCGCGGGCCCGGCGGCAAACGGCGGCTTGGTGAACTCGGCTTGATGACATCCACCCTGGGCCCCATCGCGACAGGACCCCAAAGGGGCGAACCCCAAGGGGGCGAACCCCAAAGGGGCGGACCCGCCGGCGGCCAGCGATAGGCTCGGCCCAGTAGGAGCAACGCTGATGCGGTTCGTGGTGGCGGTGCCGGCCCGACTGGAATCCTCCCGGTTGCCGGGCAAGGTGCTGGCCGACATCGGCGGCAAGCCCATGCTTCAGCGGGTGCTGGAGCGTTGCGCCCTGGCCCGCCGGCCCGCTTCGGTGGTGCTTTGCACCGACAGCGATGAGTTGATGCGCGCAGCGGAATCCTGGGGCTTCCCGGCCCTGGCCACGAGTGCTGCCTGTGATTCTGGTAGCCAACGCATCGCTTCGGTGCTGGACGCCATCGTTGCCCTGGCTGGTGCCCCCGCAGCGGCAGACCACACCGAGAATGTGATCATCAACGTTCAGGGCGACCAGCCGTTTCTGGATCCAGCCGTGATTGATGCCATGGCCGCCGAATTCGAGGCCCGTCAGCCCGTGCCGGAGGTGCTGACGCCCGTCTACCGCCTGGGGGCCGAGTACCTGCATGATCCCAATGTGGTCAAAACCCTGGTGAGCAGCGGCGGTCAGGCCCTGTACTTCTCCCGTTCGGCAATCCCCCATGTGCGCGGCGTCGATCCCGCCGACTGGCACGCCCATGCCCCCTATTGGGGCCATGTGGGGCTGTATGGCTATCGGGCTGATGTCCTGGCCCGCTGGGAGACCTTGGCCGATTCCCCCCTGGAGGCCATCGAGAAGCTCGAGCAGTTGCGCCTGCTGGAGGCTGGCATCCGCATTGGCACCTTTGGGGTGGCGGGGCAATCCCTGTCGGTGGATACGGCTGAGCAGCTGGAGCAGGCCCGGGCCCTGGCCGCAGCTGGCGCCTGAGGCCGTCAGGCGCCGGTGGTAAGTCCGGCCTGCACCAGGTCGTGCAGGCGCAGCAGCCCCAGCATCATGTGGTCGTCGGCCAACACCGGCAGCACGCTGATCGACTTGCGGTGGTTGCTTTCCATCGCTTCGAGGGCATGGATGGCCAGGGTGTCGCCGCTGACCGTGATCGGATCGGCGGTCATCAGATCGCCGGCCGTCAGCAGACTCCATTCGGCGGGGGGGTGGGTCTGCAGGGCGCGCCGCAGGTCCCCGTCGGTGATCAGTCCCCCCAGTTGGCTGGGTTGCCCTTGGCGGGCCACCCAGCAGGCCCCCACCCCGTCGGCGGTGAGGTGGGCGATCACCTCCGCCAGGGCGGTGTCCGTTTCCAATGGACGCAAGGTAGAGGTGCCCACCATCAGGTCGGCGGCGGTCAGGGTCAGTTGCTTGCCCAGGGAACCGGCGGGATGGTTGAGGGCAAAGTCCTGGGGCGAGATGCCCCGCCGTTCCATCCACACCGCCGCCAGGGCATCGCCGATGGCCATGGCCACCGCCGTGCTGGCGGTGGGGGCCAGGTTGAGCGGACAGACTTCGCGGTCCACCGAGGCATCCAGCACCACGTCACAACCCCTCGCCAGACTGGAATTGATCCGACCCACCAGGGCAATTCGGGCGGTGCCCCGCCGGCGGAGGTGGGGCAGGATTTCAAGCACCTCCTGGGTTTCGCCACTGTTGGAAAGCAGCAGGGTGACATCGTCTGGGGCCACCAACCCCAGGTCGCCGTGCAGGGCATCCACTGGGTTCAGAAAGATGGCCATCAGGCCGATGGAGGAGAAAGTGGCGGCGATTTTGCGCGCCACGATGCCACTTTTCCCCACCCCGGTGATGACGAGCTTGGCGCGGGTCTCGGCGCAGCGATCCAGCAGGCCCAGGGCGGATTCCACTTGCTCACCATCCAGTCGACGGGCGCAGGCGGCAATGGCCGCCCCCTCCTCCTCCAGGCAGCGCGTCAGAGCGGACAAAGTGAAGCTCCGGGATGATGCGCCCATTATCTCTTGCCCCCTTGCCTGCAAGCGCCTTCTGGGATCTGCCGGGATTACCCCCCTCCCTGCCCCCCCTGCTCGCGGCGGCGGCAGCGGCAGATCGGTTGGCCCTGGTGGGTGGAGCGGTGCGGGACCTGCTGCTGCATCGGGTCCATAACGATCCCTGGCAGGGGGTGCCGGATCTGGATCTGGTGGTGGAGCCGGCCCTGATTGAGGCGGGGGATCCGTCCGTTGCCCCCGCCCACCGGCTGGCGCGCCGCCTGGTCCAGCGGCTCGGCCCCGCTGGGGTCCTCAGCTTCCGCGAGCACACCGCCTATGGCACGGCCGAATTGGAACTGAACCTGGAGGAGGGGCCCCTGCTATTGGATTTGGCCAGTGCCCGCCAAGAGATTTATGCCGCTCCCGGGGAGAATCCAACGGTGGCTTTCGGCAGCCTGGCGGATGATCTGGCGCGCCGGGATTTCAGCATCAACGCCATGGCCTTGATGGTGGCCGATGGTGGCATCAGGCTGCTCGACCCCCATGGCGGCCAGGCCGACCTGGGCTGCCGCCAGCTGCGGCTGCTGCACGGCTCCAGCCTGCAGGACGATCCCACCCGCATCGTGCGCGGCGCCCGCTATGCCGCCCGACTGGGGTTTGCCCTCGCCCCCGAGACCCTTGAGCAATGGACCACCACCCTGGCCCGCTGGCCCTGGGCCTGGCGGCCGGGCGATCCCCCGGCCCTGGCGCCGCCGGCATTGGCCACCCGTCTACGCATGGAACTGGACCTGCTGTTGGAGCGGGAGCCCTGGCGTGCTGGTCTGGAGGCGCTGCAATCTTGGCGAGCCCTGGAACTGCTGGACCCCGACCTGCAGCGGGACCGGAGCTGGCCCTGGCGGTTACGTCACGCCGAGCGGATGGGCCTGCCCCTGCTGCCGGCCCTGTTGCTGGCGGCTGGGGATCCGCTGGCCTTGGCGGAGCGGCTGCAACTGCCCCATCGCCACCAGCAGCTGATAGCCCAGGCGCGGTTCCTGGGGCAGCGCCTGGCTGACCTGGACCCAGGGCTGGCGCCTGCCCTGTGGGCCCCGTCCCGTTGGTGTGACCTGCTGGAGTCCCGCGGGGTGACGGCCGAGGCGGTGGCGCTTGTGGTGGCGGCGGGCGGCCCCTGGCGTCGGCCCCTGCTGCGCTGGTGGCTGCGCTGGCGCCATCTGCGGGCGCCTTGCAGTGCCGCGTCACTGATGGAGGCCGGTCTGCCCCCCGGGCCCCAGCTCGGCCAACGGTTGCGGCAGCTACGGGCCGAGCGCCTTGATGGCGAACGTCGTTGAGGAGGGGTGAGCGGAGAGCCGGGGGCGGTGGGCAGGCCGTCACCCTGGCTGCCTACCATCTGCGCCAGCAATGTTTCGCTGCGGCCATGGCCCCCTTCACCGTTGTCAAATTCAGCTCGGAGGACTGTGGCACCTGCCATCGCATGGGCCACTACGACGCCAAGGTGGCCGAAGAGCTGGGGCTGTCATTTGTGAGTGTGATGCTGCAGGACACCGACACCTACCGCCGCTACCGCCGGGTTCTGTTGGCCCAGTACCCCACCAAGGACGGCATGGGCTGGCCCACCTATCTGTTGGTGAGTGCCCCGGAAGAGCCCGACTTCGTGATTCACGGCGAACTAAAGGGGGGGATGGCCAAGGGCGATTTCCGCGAGCGGCTGCTCGCCCTGGTGCCCCCGGAGTAAAGATTCTTGGAGCCCCCTGGCGTCGGAGGCGCGGACCGACCCTGGCGGCGCTTGGGTTCGCAGCCCCCCTGGGAATGGGTCACCATTTGGTCGTTGGTGGGTCTGGCTCTGGCGTGGCGGGCCATCCGGCTTCCTGAGATTCCCGGCAGCTATCCAGAAGAGCTTGATGGGCTGCTTTATGGCGGGGCTCGCCTGCTGCAGGGCGAGCTGGTCCATGCCGACTTCGTCAATGGCCAGGGCGCCATTACCCAGTTCCTGTATGCCCTTTCCGCCCATTTCGGATCCCTCCCCCTGCATCGGCTGCTAATCGTTGGCGTCGATGGGCTGGGGGGGCTGCTGTTGGCCTGTTCCCTGGGACGTCTGGCCAAAGCTGACCAAATCCGATGGCGGCGCCACTCGCCCCTGCCGGTGTTGGCCTGGGGGCTGTTTGTCGTGATCAACCAATGCGTAACTGAAGGTGCGGCCGGACTGCCACCCCACTTTGCCAATTTGTTTTTGGTGTTGGCCCTGGCGATGGCTTGTCAGCTGTGGGTTCGCCCGCAAGGGGCACCGGCGCCTGGACCCTGGTTCCTGGTACTTGGGGGTTGGCTTGGATTGGCGATGGCCACTTCCCCTGCTCTGGCCTTGCCGTTGCTGACGCTGCTGGCCCTGGCACCGTTTGTTCTGGGCTTGAGGCCGCTGCCAAGCAAGCGCCTGGCGCCGCTGCTGGCGGGCCTCCTGGTCGGATTGCTGCTGCCCTCCGTCCCCTGCCTGCTGCGACCCGGGGGGGTGGCCATGGCCTGGTCCGGTGGCGTGTTGTTGCCACTGCTGGCGGTCGATCCCGGCACGGCACCGGTTCCGCCCCAGGGCACGGTCATCCTGCAGGCCTTGACCACCCCTGTGGCGGGCCTGCCCCTAGGCAGCTTGCTGGTACTGCCCCTTGGGGCTTGGTTGGCCTCCCGTTGGCCGGCACGGCAATGCCCACAGGAAGCCAGGCCCGATCGACTGACCGCTCTGGCGGCCCTGGCCCTGGTTGGTGGCCTGCTGCTGCTGGAGACCCTGCGTAGGGATGGGCTGCAGCGCTTTGAGCTCGCTTTACTGGCGTTGCCGCTGGTGCTTTTGACGGTCCTTGGACTGGGGACTTTGGAGACGGATCCCCGGCCCTGGCCGAGGCGATTGGCGTTTGCAAGTTCCCTGATCTTGAGCTTGCTGTTGTTCAACAACCTGGCCCTGGCCTCCCTGCTGCATCCGCCCCGCCAACCCGCCGAGTCAGTCCGTGTTCTGGAACAGGATCGGGCCCGGGTGGCCCGCTACTTGGGCTCCCTTCCCCGCCAAGATCGTGGCTTCACCGCACCCCAGGATGTCGCCCTGCAGCGCCGCTTGAACGTGCCAGCCTCCACCCGCGGCATCGGCCCCCGATGGAGCCTGGATCAGCAGCACCTGGGTAAACACTGGGCCAGCCGCGTTCTGGGGCTGCCTGCCGATGCCGATGGGGCCTGCGGCCAGCTCACCGCTGGCCGCAACCGCCACCTGGTGTGGGCCCGCACCGATCCGTCGGTCGCCAACAGCCTCGATTTTTTCCGCTCCTGTCTGGCCCGTGAGGGGGACCACTGGGAGGACCTGACGCCCCGGCTGGGGCTGGTCAGCGGCGAAATCAAGCTCTTCCGCCGACATGTTCCCTGAAGCAAGGCGGTGCGGCCAAAGGCAAGCGAATGGGCTGGATGTTGCGGTTTAACGCATGACTAGCGGTAATGTCGCCTCCATCTCAGCTGTTTTTGCTCGCCGATGACCACCACGGGTCCCATCCGATCCATTTGCTGCATCGGCGCTGGCTATGTCGGCGGTCCGACGATGGCGGTGATCGCCGACCGTTGCCCCCACATCAAAGTGACGGTTGTCGATCTGAACGCCGAGCGCATCGCCGCCTGGAACCACGACGACCTGGCCCGGCTGCCCGTCTACGAACCGGGGCTGGATGCGGTGGTTGGAAGGGCCCGGGGCCGCAACCTGCACTTCACCACGGCCGTCGATGACGCGATCGCTGGGGCCGACATGATTTTTCTGTCAGTCAACACCCCTACCAAGACCCGCGGTGTGGGCGCTGGCCAGGCGAGTGACCTGCGCTGGATCGAGGCCTCGGCCCGCCAGGTTGCCGCCGCCGCCAATGGCCACACGATTGTGGTTGAGAAGAGCACCCTGCCGGTGCGCACGGCGGAAGCGGTCAAGGCAATCCTCAGCGCCGCCCAGGGCACAGCCGGCGGCACCAAGACTTTTTCAGTGCTTTCCAACCCCGAATTTCTGGCCGAAGGCAGCGCCATTGGCGATCTGGAGAAGCCGGACCGGGTGCTGATCGGTGGCGAAGACGAAACGGCAATCGAGGCCCTGGCCAGTGTCTACGGCCAATGGGTGTCCCAGGAGCGCATCCTGCGCACCAATCTCTGGAGCAGTGAACTCTCCAAGCTCACCGCCAACGCCTTTCTGGCCCAGCGGATTTCTTCGATCAACGGCATTGCGGCCCTCTGCGAGGCCACCGGAGCCGATGTGCGCGAAGTCGGCCGCGCCATCGGCACCGATTCCCGCATCGGCGCCAAATTCCTGCAGGCCGGCCCGGGTTTTGGCGGCAGCTGTTTCCAGAAAGACATCCTCAACCTGGTGTATCTCTGCCGCCACTACGGCCTGGAGCA
>JBBASD010000075.1:0-12119 GCA_040399485.1 Cyanobium sp.
CGGGGCCAGAAGAAATAGGCCGTCAGGGGGCTGGGTCCGCCACCGACGATCTGATCGACTGCCAGGGCAACATTGTCTGGCAACCAAAGGATCTTGAGGAGGAAGCGTCCCTCATCGGCCTTAGGGGTGTAGCCCGAGGGCACACCATCTTCATCGATGGTGGCGGTGGCCAAGGCGGCACTGCCGCCGCGCAGTACCGGGCGGCCCTGGGTCACCTCGCTGGCGGCCGTCGGATCGGCGACGTCATCGAATGCGGCTGCGATCACCGCATCGTCACTGATCGTCTCGGCTGCTGTCATGGTCGGGGCGCTCAAGGCAAAAGGACCAACAACTAATCTATCAGCCCTGCCGCAATCGGTCCCTGACTCTGCGCGCCCTTGTTCTCTTCGATATTGATGGCGTCATCCGGGACGTTGGTGGCAGCTATCGCCGCGCCCTCAGCGAAACCGTTCATCACTACAGCGGATATCGCCCCGCAGCCGCTGAAATCGACGCCCTCAAGGGCGAAGGCCTCTGGAACAACGACTGGGAAGCCTCCCTCGAACTGCTGCGGCGCCGAGGTACCTGCTCCCCTCTGCCGACTATCGATGACATTGTCGCGGTCTTCAGCGAGGCCTACTTTGGCGGCGACCCCCATGGGGATCCAGCCACCTGGAAGGGCTTCATCGGCAACGAACCCTTGCTTGTGCCTTCAGAATTCTTCAACACCCTCACCGACGCAGGTTTTGTCTGGGGGTTCGTCAGCGGCGCCGAACCCCCATCCTGCCGCTATGTGCTGGAGCAACGCCTGGGACTGGTCGACCCACCTTTGATCGCCATGGGGGATGCCCCCGACAAACCCAATCCCCAAGGCCTGCTCCGGCTCACTGCTTTGCTGCTGGGCCGCCACGAGGCTCCAGACCTTGGCCCCCTGGCCCCACCGGTGGCCTATCTGGGAGACACGGTCACAGATGTGTTCACCCTGCAGCGGGCCCGCCAGGAGGTGCCAGAACAACGTTGGCGTGCCCTGGCAGTGGCTCCGCCCCACTTGCACGCTGCTGAAGCGCAATCAGCCCGGGGGGGCTATGAACAGCAACTCTTACGGGCCGGGGCGGAGGGGATTCTGGCCACCACTGCCGCAGTGATCGAAGCCATGGAGGCCTGGCTGGGCGAAATCGACCAGGGGTGAACCACTCTGAAATTCAGAGAGCCATGATGAATTGCCCTCAAGCTCGGTTCCAGCATGGCTGCAGAGAATTGACGCTACCGGCTGGTCGATCGCCACAAAGCACCTACCAGCTTGGACGACCACTTTGATTCCCTCGAATAGGCCTGGGATTGCAGCTTTCATAAGCACGGCACTACTCTGCATGGCGCCATTGCGGAGATCGGCATTGATTTGCGCCCCCCTTCTGGGCTCTGGCGCCTCCTGATATCTCCTGCGGCCGCACCCCAGTCCTGAAGTCTGAAGGCGAGCGGCTGGCTAGGGGCGCAGCAGTTCGCTGGCGACCAAATCAACCGCCTCAGGCCGGGCCATTAACTCGTGATGGGCCAGGTGGAGCGGGAAGGCCAGTCGACGGCCGACGGGCAAGACGGCGGTCCAGCCGGGTACGACCATCACATCGGCCACGCAATAGATGCTGCAGCAATCGATGGCCGCCAGGGGGCCTGGATCTCCATTCAATCGTCGCAACAAGTTGCTCCCCAGTTTCATGTCGGCCACCGAGGCCAGGGGCCAGCGGGGCCACACCTGGGCCGCCAGGGTGCCCTGCTGGGGACTGGCCACACTGGTGAAGCGCCTCACCCGCTTGAAGCCGCCATGCAATTGGATCCAGGTACGGCTGATCAGCCCCCCCATCGAGAAGCCCATCACATCCAGGATCTGATCGGGACCAAAAGCGGCCTCAATGGCTTGATTTAGTTGGAACGCCAGTTCATCCAGGGGCACCACACCCAAGCCATGGGGCAGATGGGGAGTGAAGGGGGTGCCGCGGCGGCCGGCCAGGCTGCGCTTCAGGGTGTTGAAGAGGTAAGGCGTGTCCCAGAGGCCATGCACCAGCACCAAGGGGGGGTAGACAACATCAAGCGGTGATCCAGATGACTGCAAGGGCGGTGGGCTGAGATTTCCATCCTGGCCACGCCGAGCCGCCTGCTGCAAAGCCATCGCGACCACTTGGCAACCGTCCCATGGGCGGCTGAAAGAATTTACAAAATTTGTCTAAGTTCATGGCGCATCCGATCCTGGATCGGTACCTTCGCCTTGACCTTGATGAGCGCCCCTGGATCGCGGCCTGGCCATGGTGAAAGGCACAATGCCAGCCGGGTCGGTTGGTTAAGGGCCGTGGTTCTGGGCGCGAATGACGGGGCGATTTCCGTCGCCAGCCTGGTGGTGGGAATCTCCGCCTCAGGCGCCCCCCGCAGTCAGATCCTGCTCTCCGGACTGGCAGCTACCGTGGCAGGCGCCGCCTCGATGGCCGCAGGAGAATTCGTTTCGGTGCAATCCCAGGCCGATACCGAAAGGGCTGACCTGGCAAAAGAGCGACTGGAACTGCAGCTAGACCCCGCCGGTGAACTGGCAGAACTGACGAGCATCTATATCTCCCGGGGTCTGGATCCTGAGCTGGCCCAGCGAGTGGCCGAACGATTGAGCCAGCATGACGCCCTGGCAGCCCACGCCCGCGATGAACTGGGTCTGAGTGAAATTTTGCGTGCCCGGCCGATTCAAGCCGCCGGGGCCTCCGCCGCCAGTTTCTTGATCGGGGCGCTGCTCCCCTTGCTCACGATCCTGTTCAGCCCCGCTAACCGAATCACCGAAGTCACTACCGCTGCCGCCCTGGTGGCTCTGGTGGCCCTGGGGGCCCTTTCCGCCCAGGCGGGAGGGTCATCCAGGTTGCGCAGTGCCCTGCGCATGCTGTTTTGGGGAGCCCTGGCGATGGGGCTGACGGCGCTGGTGGGTCACTGGTTTGGGGCCGTGGTTTGAGGGCCCAAAGCTGCAGCCATCGTCTTGCTGACATCGATCCAATCGGATGCAGGCAGGATCTGAACTTGAACCCGTTCCAGGGGACGATTCCCCCGCAAGCCAACTAGCGGAATTGCCCGCAGCTTTTGGGCCTCTTTCGGGGCAAAGTCCATGGGCCCAAAGAGACTGATCACAGCGAGGCATCCAAGGGGCAGCGCCGGTGGGCCGGAGTTTGGCCTTGAAAGTAAGTCAGGGAAGCTCAGTCGTCGGGATACAGCAAAGAGGCCAGTTCTTCCGGATCAACGTCATAAACCCGCGCCAGGGTGGTCTCGATGGCACTTGTCACTACATCGGGCAAGAACCGCATGGCGTTAAGGGCATCGTCGGCGATGTCCTCGGTCAGCAGGGGGTCACCACCGAGCTTCTCGTCGTTGATAACGGCCATTACCCAGCTCTGGTAGGCCGTCACCAGATCGGCGAACTCAAGCTCAGGATCATTGAAATCGATGGCCATGGGTCCTCTCCTGGAGGTCGCTCCATGCAGTTTGCCCGCTCAAGGTCAGGATGGCTTGATGTCATTCTCGCCCCCTCACCCAGCAACCATGGCCGGGACCGAACTCCAGGGGCAGGCTTCGGCCATGCAGGTGGGACTGTTTCGCTTCGCGATCGAAGCATTGGTCCGGCAGCACCGCACCAGCTTTCCCCCCCTCTGGACCGCGGAAAGCTGGGCCAAACTGCTGATCTGGCTGGCCCTCAACAGCGGCAGCACCGCCGATGGGCCCGCTCTGCAGCTGTTCGCCGACGCCTTGGGCACTCCCCTGGCCTTGCGACTGCGTCGCCTCTTTTTTGAGCGCGAATTGGAGGATCTCAACCTCCTGATCATGGCCGATCCGGCCGAGCCCCATGTGCTCGTACTGCCCCTAGATCCCCAGGGGGCGGCCGAGGTGTCCCCGGAGCTGGCAGCCGAGGGCATGCAAAGGACAGGTCTGGAGCCCCTGGTGGTGGCCGATCGCCTGGCCTGGCAACAGGCCGAAGCACTGGTGGCCATTCCCTGGGCCTGATGGGGGATGCCACTGCCTGCATGAAGAATTGGCAACGACTGCCCTTTGCCCCATGGCGGCGTCACCGCGGTTGAGCATCATCGGTAGGTCTTGCTCTGATGCGTTGCCCCATCCGCAGCGACGGCCTCTTGCCCTGGCGGGAGGAACCCTCATCTCCCTGCTCGCCCTGTTCACCGGCCTGGGAGCGCCCAGTCCCGCCCATGCTGAAACCGTGGTGGAGCGGGTGGCCCGTACCGGCGTGCTCACCCTGGGCGGTCGCACCGACCTGATCCCGGGCTCCTATGTGGATGCCAACGGTCAACTCGTCGGTGTCTCCCTGGATGTGGCGACCCGCATCGCCGCTGAGCTGGCCCGGTATCTCAACAAACCCGTCCGCGTTGATTTTCGCCGCGTCGACAGCCCCGACGCCCTGTTCAAGCTGGTGAGCCAAGGGGAGGTGGACCTGGCCTGTGGGGTGCAGTTCACCTGGGAGAGGGAGATGTATGCGGACTACACCCTGCCTTACAGCCTTTCCGGTATCCGGTTGCTGACACGCAACGCTTCCCTGAATGGCAGTCCAGATGGATTGGTCGGCAAGCGTATCGGTGTCCTGAGCGGCAGCCTCGGCGAAGCGCGGATCAAGGACCTGCAACCGAAGGCCAACCTGGTTCCCCTGAACGACCTGCAGAGCGGTGTGCGCTCCCTGCTGGCCGGCCGCCTTGATGCGGTGGCGGGAGATTCCCTAACCCTGGCTGGCACCTTGACGGCCTTTACGGGCGGCCTGCCCAAGGGCACCACCCTTGATCTGGTCCCCAGGGAGCCCTTGGGCCGTTACGGGGTGGGTTGCATTCTTCCCGAGAACAATTCCACCTTCCGCAACCTGGCCAACCTGGCGGTGGCTGGATTGCTGCAGGGCTATCTCGATGGGGAACCCGCAGCTTCGGCCACGGTGAATCGCTGGTTCGGTCCTAGCGGCATCCTGCAACTGCCACCGGAACTCATCCGCAGCTTCTTTGAGTCGGTACTGTTCTCTGTGGAGCGGGTTGGAGCCCCCGTAAGGATGGCCCCGGCGGCACAGCCGAATCCCCAATCCCCCTCCGCCCCTCGCTAGAGCCATGTCCCTCCCTTCCCGCTCCGGCCTGCTCGGCTTTCTGCTGGCGCTGCCGGCCTTGGGCTTGCCAGCCTCCAAGGCAGCCCTCAATCCGGCCCCTGATCTGGCCGTTCCCCCTGATGCAACGACGGAGATCGAACGGGCTGCACCCCCTCTGTCGTCGGTGGAAGCTCGGCTGCAACGGCTGGCGGCGGTGATCCGCTCCCAAGAGCAGGACCTTGCCCCTGGCGATCGCCCCGCTGAGGAGATGCTGACTGCGGTTGCCTGGGGCAATGGCAATGGCCGCAGGGCCTTTGTCAATGGTCATCCCTATTACGGCCGGCCCGGTTTCCTCAATGGCGGCGGCGGTTGGCGCAACGGCGGGGCCGCCTGGAGGAATGGGGGAGGCGGCAGTGCCTGGCGCAACGGCGGCGGGGGCTTCCGCAATTGGTGAGCAGCAAGCTCCAGCTCCCCCTTGTTTCCGGGTCCGAAGCCAACCCGTTCGGACCCTTGGCCCTGTTGGTCATCCAACCAACCCCCTATTGCAATCTCGACTGCGATTATTGCTATCTCCCGGACCGGAACAACCGCAGCCGCCTCGACCTTGAGCTCCTGGAACCGATTCTGGAGCAGGTGCTCACCAGCCCGTTCATCGGCCGGGATTTCACCCTGCTTTGGCATGCGGGCGAACCCCTGGCTGTCCCCCCAGATTTTTATGACGCCGCCACCGATCGCATCCGTTCTGCGGTGGCGCGCCATACCCCAGGTCTGAACATCGAGCAGTCGATTCAGACCAATGGCATTCTTATTGATTCTAAATGGTGTGATTGCTTCCGCCGCAACGAGATCACCGTCGGCATCAGCCTGGATGGCCCCGCCTTCCTCCACGATGCCCACCGCCGTACCCGCAGCGGCCTGGGAAGTCACGCAGCCACCCTGCGGGGTATCCAACATTTACAGCGGCAAAATCTGCCCTTCCATGTCATCTCCGTCCTGACGGACGAATCCCTGGATCATGCCGAAGCCATCTTTCGGTTCTTCGTGGATAACGGCATCCGCGAAGTGGGCTTCAACATGGAGGAAACCGAAGGGGTCAACCGCCAATCCAGTTTGGACCGACCTGATAGTGAAGCTCGTTATAAACGTTTTCTCGACGAATTCTGGGAGCTGGTGGCATCTGAACCGGGTGCCCTCAATCTGCGGGAGTTTGAAACCACTTGCAGTTTGATCTACAGCGAAGAGCGGTTAAAAGACACTGATATGAACCGTGCTTTTGTCATTGTCAATGTGGACCATCAGGGTAATTTCTCAACTTTTGACCCCGAGTTGCTGGCGGTTCCCACCGAAGAATACGGTGATTTTGTACTCGGCAACGTGCGACATGACAGTCTCGAAAGTGTGATCAGCACCGAGAAGTTTCAACGCATGCAGCGCGACATGGTTGCCGGGGTTGAGCTGTGCCGATTGAGCTGTGACTACTTCGGCCTTTGCGGCGGTGGCGCCGGCAGCAATAAGTATTGGGAAACGGGCAGCTTCCGCTCAAGCGAAACCCAGGCCTGCCGCTATCGGATCAAAACCGTGGCCGATGTGGTGATGGCAGGCCTGGAGCGTTCCCTAGGGGTCCCAACACCGGCCGCCACCCCTGGGGCCACCTCCAGCCCATGCGGCTGATCGGCACCTTCCAGGATCCGGGCTACCTGGCCCTCGCCGATGCGGTGCTTGGCTTTTATGCCCGTCGCAGCGATCTGCAGCGGCGGGGTGTCGCCTTTGGTGATGGCCCAGGGGACCATGCGCCGGCCAAGGTGTCAACCGATATCAGCCTGGTGGCGCTGGACCGTCAAGATGCCGAAGCCCATGGCCTCTCGGAGGTTGTCATAAGGGGGGTTTCGGCTGGGCTCAGGCGCTGGCTGGCGGAGCGGCCCCAATTTCTTGAGTGTTGCCCGGAACGCTCCCTGTTCGTCAACCCCCTGTTCAACCTGCAGCACTATGGGCCTGGCGAGGGCTTCGCCGCCTGGCACTGCGATTGGAACACCAGTGATGAAGCCACCGAACCGATCCGCCGGGTGCTGGCCTGGATTCTCTATTGCAACACCGTTCCTGGCGGTGGCACTGAATTTCTCTGGCAGGAGTATTGCCTCCCTGCCGAAAAAGGCACGTTGGCCATCTTTCCGGCGGGCCTCTCTCATATTCATCGCGGTCAGATCAGCCATGACCACAGCAAAACAATCGCCACGGGCTGGATTAACGCCGGCACCCTTGAGGCCTACAAACGGCGACTGCAGCTTTAGACGCACCTGCTGGTTGTCTGCGCGAAGGGCTGACACGCTTGTTGACCCCACCTTGGCCGCCATCGCGACAGCGATACCAGCTTCAACGGCAAGGATCTGTTACGTTCCGTGCCTCGGGCTGGGAACTTTGGTGATAGCTTTTTGGAGGGCGAACCCCATGCCCTCGGTTCTGGCTTTACGGCTAAGGTGGGTCCACGGGTGTCATTTTGTGGCAAAGGCAGGCCATCACTATCAGCGCTAATTTCGTGGCTGCGAATGGTGATTCGAGCAATGCGAATGGGGGTGTGATCGGCACCGCTGCCACTGGCCACTTCCAGCAGTTTGCAACTTGCCTATGGCGGCGAAAGCCAATAATAGATGAGATTATTACTACATACTTGGCCAAATTTTATTCTGTCAAGATTGTATCGATTTGCGGTAGGAAGTGATTTCATTCTAATGGTCAATGGGTTGATTATCCAGCGTTTATTTGATTCTTCACTTCCAAGGCTGAAGTGTAGTGAATCATCCCCATCAGGGCCAACTGATCCGTTTTCATGCACCCATGGTCCGAGGCTTTAATTCTGTTAAGGCTTGTTGTCTTGAATTGCCTTGGCCTGAGCCGCTCGCCTGAGCCGCTCGCCAGAGTAGATAGCCTGAGTTGATGCACCCCACCCGTCCCCTGCCTGACCCCAGCGAAAGCTTCGACCTGATTGTTGTTGGTGGCGGCCATGCCGGCTGCGAGGCGGCTCTCACCGCCGCCAGACTGGGGGTGCGAACTGCCCTGTTCAGCCTCAACCTCGACCGCATCGCCTGGCAGCCCTGTAATCCGGCGGTCGGGGGACCAGCCAAAAGCCAGCTAGTCCATGAAGTGGATGCCTTGGGTGGCGTCATCGGTCGCCTTGCCGACGCCACCGCCCTGCAGAAGCGGGTGCTCAACGCCAGTCGCGGACCGGCGGTTTGGGCCCTGCGGGCCCAAACGGACAAACGGCAATATGCCCACCAGATGCTGCAACTGTTGCAACACACGCCCAACCTGCACCTGCGGGAGGCGATGGTCACTGGGCTCGTCGTCGAAGGAGATCCAACAGCCAGCCCTGGCTCCAGGGCACCAGCTGCCCGCGTCGCGGGGGTAAGCACCTATTTCGGCAGTGCCTATGCCGCTGGCGCCGTGATCCTCACCACGGGCACCTTTCTGGGGGGCCGCATCTGGGTGGGCGACCGCTCGATGCCTGCGGGCCGCGCCGGCGAACAAGCCTCCGAAGGACTGACCGAAGCCCTGCGGCAGTTGGGTTTCCACACCGATCGCCTCAAGACCGGCACTCCGGCCCGGGTCGATCGCCGCAGCTTGGACCTGGACCGACTGGAGGAACAACCCAGCGACGCCCACCACCGCTTCTTCTCCTTCGACCCCAGTGCCTGGGTCAGCGGCGCCCCCATGAGCTGCCACATCACCCGCACCACCGCAGCCACCCATCAATTGATTCGGGACAACCTGCAGCTGACCCCGATCTACGGAGGCTTCATCGACAGCAAGGGCCCGCGCTATTGCCCCTCAATTGAAGACAAGATAGTGCGCTTTGCCGATAAGGACAGTCACCAGATCTTCCTGGAACCAGAAGGCCGCGACACCCCAGAGATATACGTGCAGGGCTTCTCCACAGGCCTGCCCGAACGGCTGCAACTCAGCCTGCTGCGCACCCTGCCCGGGCTGGAGAACTGCGTGATGTTGCGCCCGGCCTATGCCGTTGAATACGACTACCTGCCGGCCACCCAACTCTGGCCCACCCTGGAGAGCAAACGCATCGGCGGCCTGTTTATGGCGGGTCAGCTCAATGGCACCACGGGCTATGAAGAGGCCGCTGCCCAGGGGCTGGTGGCTGGCCTAAATGCCGCCCGCCGACTTGGCAACCAGGACCCGGTGACTCTGGCCCGAGAAGACAGCTATATCGGTACAATGATTGACGACCTAGTCACTAAAGACCTCAAGGAACCCTACCGGGTGTTGACAAGCCGCAGCGAATACCGCCTGGTGCTGCGGGGGGACAATGCCGATCGGCGCCTGACGCCCCTGGGCCGCAGCCTGGGCCTGATTGACGATCGGCGCTGGGAGCTCTTTGAGGCCAAGCTGGCGGCGATTGATTCCGAAAAGCAGCGGCTGCAAAGCGTGCGGGTGCGCATGGGCGATGGGGCCGCCGACGCAATCGGCGCCGAAACAGGAGCCCCTATCAAGGGCTCGATCACCCTGGCCGACCTGCTGCGGCGTCCAGGGTTTCACGCCACCGACCTGCAGCGCCACGGCTTAAGTCCCACCTCCCTCCCCGACGATGTACGTGACGGGGCCGAGATCGATATAAAGTACAGCGGTTACCTGGCCCGTCAGGAACAGCAGATCGCCCGGGTCAGAAGACAGGAGGGCCGGCTGCTGAGCCCGAACCTGTCATACGACCACATCACCAATCTTTCCTCCGAAGCGCGGGAGAAGCTGGCCGCCCTCAAGCCCCTCACCTTGGGTCAGGCCGGAAGGGTGCCCGGGGTCAGCCCTGCTGACGTGAATGCCCTATTGCTCTGGCTAGAACTGGAACGCCGCCAGACAAACTCCGATAAGGTTTCATACCAGCCGGTAGGACATCAGCGGTGAGCGATCTCAAGCGTCTTCCCCTCTCGCGTGCCTACTGGGAACTCAAGGCAGAGCAAATGATGAACCGGGTCTTCGATCCGGATCTGACCATCGATCTGCAGGTGGATCCGGAAGTTGGTACCAGTCCGCATCGCCCTCCCGCCGGAGGGCCGGCCCCTTGGACTGGACGGGGCCAACGATCCCTCGCTGCCCAGGCGACGGCCAACGATCCCCCCCAGGAGTTGGCCCACACCTCACGCCACCCTGGCCCAAGCGGCCACCCGCCCACCCCATGGCTCTGGATGGCCCTTGCGGGCATGGGACTGGTCAGCACCATTGCGGCCCTCCTTTTTGTCCAACAGTGGACCCATCTGCAACGCAGCCTCAGCCAGGAGCGCAATCTGCTCATGGTCGAGCGGTTGCGATCCCTGGGACCGGCCAACCCCGAACCGATGCCCAGTCAAGTCCAGGTGCTGACCACACCAGCGGCCCCCAGTCTGGAAGCCATTCCCCGCAGCCAGCCGCTGGTGGCCCCTGGGGCCCAAATCGTCGAGAGCGTTGCCCCGCCACCACCTCCTGAAGAGCCTTGGATGCAGCAGCTCTCCGAACTCCCCCTGGCCGCCCCCGCCGCAGCTCCCCTGCTGAAGGTCCCATTGAGTCCCAAGCTGGCCCGGGCCATACCTGCCACCAGCCCAGCAGTTACCGGTCCGATGCCCCAACTGGTGGGCCTGGTGGCAGCCCCTGGCAAACCGGGCTCGGCCATATTCCAGATCGGCGCCACCTCCACCAGTGTCAACGTCGGTGAAACCATTGGCGGCACCGGCTGGCGGTTGCGCTCCACCGACGCCGAAAGCGCCCTGGTCGAAAGGGAGGGGGTGGCCCGCAGGTTGGCGATAGTGGGGGGCGGGTGATACTCCCGACACACCAACCGCTGCAAAGTTCACCTCAGGTGCTTTGGCAGGCCTCTCTAGACGAAGTCCTGAGCACGCGGACCGCAAGTCAACTGGGCGGTGGTTGGAAACTGCTGCTGCTTGGGGATGGCAGTCCCACCCGGCATCTGGAACTCCTCACGGGTCAGACCGTTGAGGTCGAATTGATCGCCATGGCTCCAGATCCCCATCCCGCCCTGGAGGCGCCTTTCCAGGTCGGCGAGCTGGTGTCCCCACTGCTGCGGCGCCAGGTCTGGCTGTGCTGCGGTGCCGAAACCCTGGGCTGGGCTGAAAGCTGGTGGACTTTGGACGAGGCCAATAACCACCTCCCGGACCATCGCCAGCCGATCTGGCGCAATCTCACTGCGGGCAGGACCGAACTCTTCCGCGAGGTGGATGGACTGGCCCAGGTTAATAGCTCCTGGTTGCAAGACCGTTTTGGCCATCCCGGTCCCTATTGGAGCCGCCACTACCGTTTTTTTCGTCAGGGCAAGGCGCTCACGGTGATTCGGGAAGTGTTTTCACCCGCCTTGGAGCGCTGGCTGGGGCCCTCAGTCCCCAACCGACCCACCACGAAAGACAGGCAAGATCAAGGCCAAATTTCCTGGCCATGACTTCGCCCTAACCAGAGGGGCCCGAACCCGCCGGTGCCAAGCTCAGCGACGGCGGGTGGAGCGCGGTAGGGGGCGACCGGAAAGGGAATCGCGCTCCGGTAAAGCAGGATCTCGAACCGGACCTGAACCCTGCCGCGTGGGACGCTGCCAGCGGTCCAGTTTGAACACTTCATCCTCTGGCCAGGCCTCAGATTGGGTCACGGGGGGCTTGGTCGGATCCTGTTCCACAAGGCCAGAGGAGCCTCCCGGCGGTACTTGATTGCGCTCGCCCTCCGGTGTGGGGTTGGTTGAAAGGTGACCGCGACCCCGCCGGGAGACGGCCTCAAGGCGGCGGCGGGCAAGGGGCGGGTCCCCAGCGACAGGCTGCCTGATGTCCGGCCCCTCAACCCAACCACCCCTGGAAGCCTGGGGTGGCGGTCCAGCGGCTTCGGGCCTGCCCCGGCGGGGCGAGTCAGCCTCCTGCCAGGGCTCACGCCAATCTTCGCCATCGTCCAGCAGCCAATCGAAACGATTCCCCATCCAGCGGCCCAGGCCCTCAATCCCGGCTCCTCGTCCGCCAGGACGACTCTCGCTTGGGGCTGGAGCTTGCCTTGATCCCGGTCTGGCACCAGAGACCCCTTC
>JBBASD010000076.1:0-11641 GCA_040399485.1 Cyanobium sp.
GCATTGACTACCATTTCCCTTGCCAGGACCTGCTGCCATGCCCAACGGCCAACCCAACATGCTGATTCTCTGGGGCGATGACATCGGCCAGAGCAACCTCAGCTGCTACAGCCATGGCCTGATGGGCTACGAAACTCCCAACATCGACCGGGTCGCCAAGGAGGGGGCGAAATTCATCCATTATTACGCCGAGCAAAGTTGCACCGCTGGCCGCGCCGCCTTTATCTCTGGCCAGAGTGTCTACCGTACCGGCCTCTCCAAGGTGGGCCTGCCGGGGTCGGAGCTGGGCTACCGCGATGAAGATCCCACAATTCCCGAATTGCTCAAGCCACTGGGCTACCGCACCGGCCAGTTCGGCAAGAACCACTTCGGCGATCGCGACGAGCACCTGCCGACCAAGCATGGCTTTGACGAATTTTTTGGCAATTTATACCATCTCAATGCCGAGGAAGAACCCGAACAGCGCGATTATCCCAAGGAAGACGATCCAGAATTTCCCAATTTCCGCAAGCGCTTTGCGCCCCGCGGCGTGCTGCACAGCTGGGCCAATGCCGATGGCAGCCAGCGCATCGAAAACACCGGCCCCCTGACGCGCAAGCGGATGGAAACCACCGATGATGAATTTTTAGTGGAAGCCAAACGCTTCATCCGTGATGCGGTGGCCTCCGGTGAGCCGTTTTTTGTGTGGTTCAACACCACCCACATGCACTTCCGCACCTACGCCCGGCCCCAGGACATCGGCCGCAGCGGCCGCTGGCAGTCGGAATACCACGATGTGATGATCTATCACGACGAGTGCATCGGCGAACTGCTCGATCTCGTTGATGAGCTGGGCATCAGCGAAGACACGATCGTCATGTACAGCACCGATAACGGCCCCCACGTCAACAGCTGGCCCGATGCCGGCACCACCCCCTTCCGCAGTGAGAAAAACACCAATTGGGAAGGGGCCTTTCGGGTACCGGCCCTGGTGCGTTGGCCGGGTCACATCCCCGCCGGCGTCAACCTCACGGGCCTGGTCAGCCACCTCGATTGGCTGCCGACGCTGCTGGCCGCCGCCGGCGAACCGGCGATCAAGGACAAGTTGTTGCAAGGTCACCAAGTAGGCAACAAAAACTTCCGTATCCACCTGGATGGTTACAACCAGCTCGACTATTGGCAAGGCAAAACCAAGCAAAGCCCCCGGCGGGAATTCTTCTACTTCTCCGACGACGGCGACCTGGTGGGCCTGCGCTACGACAACTGGAAGTTTGTCTTCAAGGAGCAACGCGAGCAAGGCACCCTGCAGGTTTGGGCCGAACCATTCACCGAGTTACGGGTGCCAAAGATCTTCAACCTGCTCACCGATCCCTACGAGCGCGCCGACATCACCTCCAACACCTATTGGGACTGGTTGCTGGATCATGCCTTCCTGCTTGTGCCAGCCCAGAGCTATGTGGCGGAGTTCCTGCAAACCTTCCAGGCCTACCCACCGCGGCAGAAGGCTGCCAGCTTCTCACTAGAGCGGGTGATGGAAAAGTTGAGCACTGGCATCGCCAATAGCCCCTGAGTCGGCCGCTTTTGGCCGACAGTCAGGCCCCCGCAGCAGAGCGTTGCTGCGGGGGCGTTTCAAATTGTTCTTGCCTAGCCCCTCCTCGCCAATCAACCAGACCTGATTCTCGTTTATCGCAATTGCATGTCTTTCGCCAATTGCTGCTGCATTTAATGGGCGCAAGGCCAAAGAAAGGCATCATGGTCATTCCAATTTCACCCTAATTAACGGAGACGAAAAACTGTGGATCCCGCCGCCCTGCTCAAGCTGGTGTTGCTGCTGGGTGTGGTGCTGCTGGTGGTTGGCATTGGCGCCCGGGTACAGCTGGACGAGCCGCTGTTGCTGCTGCGCCGTCCGAGGCTGACCCTGCGCTCGCTGCTGGCCATGTACCTGCTGTTTCCCGCCCTCGTCTTGCTGTTGGTGTGGCTGCTGCCACTGCGGCAGGGGGTGGGCGCGGTGTTGTTGGGCTTTGCAGTCTCGCCCGTGCTGCCGCCCTGGGCCAAGAAGGGAACCGCACTGGGCGCCAGGGGGGACTACGTCATCGGCCTGGAGCTGCTCTCAACCGCCGTCTCCCTGCTAGTGGTGCCGCTGATGATCGCAATTGCCGAGGGGCTGTTCGGGATAACCACAAACCTGGATCCCAGGGCCATGGTGATGGTGCTTCTGGCCACCGTGCTGCTTCCACTGGGCATCGGCATCGGGCTAGCCCGCTTTTTTCCCGGCAGTGCCCCACGACTGGGTGCTGTTGCCGATCGCCTCGGCAGTGTGGTGCTGCTATTAGGTGCGGTGGTGCTGCTCTTTATCCATGGCCCCAAGATGCTGGCGGTGATCGGTGAGGGCACCGTATTGGCCATCCTAGTTGTAATCGTCTTTGGCCTTTTGTTTGGCGAGTTGCTAGGCGGGCCAGATCGGGGCATCCGCGGGGCCCTCGCCTCGGCAACGGTGTCGCGGCATCCCGCCATCGCGCTGTTGCTGGCCACTGGCGCCTTCCCCCAGCAGCAGCCTGCCGTGATCGGGACGGTTCTGATCTACTTGATCACTTCAATTGTGCTGCCAATTCTTTTAATGCGCTGGCGTAAGTAAGTAGAGACCACTCATAAGTCAATCCTGTATAATAGCTAGCCAGCCCTAGGAAATTAGGAAGAATTATTTGATGAAATGCTGGTCAATCTATGGCCATAATGATAAGCTTATTTGCAGCATCTAAGGACAAGTTGAAATTATTCAGCATTTACTGTGTAGTACGGTATTCTACAAAATAGCCGGGCAACCGGGAGATAGCCAATGTATTTGGCGATTAATCTTTGCGTTTTTTCCGCCAAGTGTTACAGAGCTTCATGCTTTAACCCCCTAGTTAAACCTGTCATGGGGTCACCCCATAGCTAATTCACGGCATAGTATCAATCCGAAATTTTTTATAAATTTTTGGAACAAAGGTATATTTAAACTCATTATTCAGGCCAAGCTATTCTCAATGACCTTATTTGAAAACCATTCATCATTAACATCTGGATACGATAGATGCAGGTCTCTCACCTGTTGTTTTAAAGAATTCCAAAGGGGAGATAGCAAAGTTGAGCGGCCGAGACCCTTATACTGTGAAATCCAATATGACCCCATGAAACTGATGGCTTTAGATTCCAGTAGACGCATAAAATATATATTTAATAAAGGTAAGTAGGATTCACTGCGCAGAATTAATGGCAACGGATGCTTATCCATAGCAGTCCTAAAAACCTCAATGGCAAGTTTAGCTGTGAGACTTTCGGAGAGGCCCCAAGCCAAACATCTCTGCGTCCTGCCATCAACCAACAAGGCGGCAAAGCGAACCGCATCAGAGCAGGGCCAAAAGGCGATATCAAAGATCCATTGCTCCTCCTGAGTTACACCACTCCACGGGACGCCAGCGATAGATCACTATCTTACAGCCGGCTGAGAGACACCGGTTATCATCCCGCGTCACCAAAAGCCAAACATCTGGATTGGATTCAATCAAAGCCGGAAAAGCAATCACAAGGCAATTGTCTCACAATCAGACTGGTTTTTCAGAGTTTTCCGTGGTCTTATCACCGTAAAAGATTTGAGCAAGGCTTTCATTCACGAACAGATCATAGGGATCCACGCCCATGCTCTTCCGAACCGCGAGAAACTCGTCGATCTGCGTCCCGAATGCTTGCCGAAGGCGTGCAGGGGCATTCGGCAGATACTGGAAAGCTTTGGCCCAATGGGTGCGAGCACGTGGCAGCTCATCAAGCCAGGCTTCAAGAATTTCACCAGCGAACTCTGCAAATAGTGGTGTCTTGTGATAGCTAAATAGCTCAATCATGGCTGTATGAACATTGCCACGGCATGAGGATAGAAGTGCACTGCTATTACGGATAAAGCGGAATCCCAATGTTACATTTAAGGGGTACCACCCCCTCGTCTCCCACTCCTCGACTTTCTCGACGCCGATTTGGAAGGCGCGACGGATAGCATCGAAGCTCTCGTCGATCTCAAAAACAGCCTCGATGTCAATTAGCTTGTAGCGATCCAGAAGAAAGCCATAGTCTGCGCAATGCACATAATGAGTAATTGAGGAGATGTAGTTCCCAGGGTTGAGTAGCTGGAAACTGGTGCGCAGAATGTCAGGTGTCTGCTTTGGGTCGGTCTCTAATGCATCAAGGGCTAGTGCGCTACCCACAGCAAAGAGGCTATCCCGAAAAGGGCTTGTAGAGGGCGTGAAGCCATGACGGGTGGCAGGCAAATCAGTTCGGTTAGCTTTCTGCACCCAAATCTCATTATTAAACGGCATCCAAGAGATCTCCGCATAATCGTTCTCCATCACCAGATCGCGGATATTTGCCAATGCTTCAGTGACGGTATCTTTCCACTCAACGACATGAACATTATACATAGGCTGAACTCTCATCCGGAAAAGTGTAATGACACCAAGCATGCCGAGAGAAAGTCGAAGTGCATTGAGCACATCGGGACCGTCAATCTCAAGCGAATACGTCCGCGTCTCTCCATTGGCGGTGACAAGCTCAACGCCTTCGATCCAGTCCGATACCGATGGATGATCGATTCCCGAGCCGTGACATCCAGTCGAGAAGACGCCACCCATCGTGGCCTCGCCAAGGCCGATGCCAACACTTGAAGGGACGCAAACACCCTCCGCAATCATAAATGCGGCTAGCTGATCTACCGTAACTGCGGGACCAAGATTGATCCATTGGCGATCCTCGCTGAGTGTCAGCTCGGCGAAGTTGCTCAAGCGGATTAGGATCCCATCCGTGGGGACAAGCGGACTCCAGCTATGCCCGCTGCCCACCACACGCACATGCTTCCGATGCTTGCGTGCGTCCGCTAAAATAGATGCGATTTCGGCATGATCTGCGGGTTCCAGAATGTCTGCAGGAATACAAGACAGATTACCAGCCCAATTTTGCCAGATGGAATAATTCATAAATAATTTCGGGGTTTAGCCTTTTGGGGTAGACAAGTGTTGAAAGAAGTTTTTGCGGATTAACATAGGCAATGGTCTGATTCTGCTGTACCTGAGTTCACGACCTTCATTGTGATCTTCAGTGATCTCATCTCGGTAGGATGGCGATGGGATCCGCCCATAAAGTTGATCACAGATGATCAGCCTAAACGCGGCTGAGGTTTTATTTTAGGGCGGTCGACACTCCACCGACAGGACTTTAGAACGTATAGCCATGACTAACTAGGATAGGAAGGGAAAACATTTGCCTCAGTTCATTTCTTTGCCGCGACTTAGCTCACCAATCATATATGTTCCAACTCGCAATGCATTGGCCATAGTGGTTGCCATCGGGTTCACACCCAAAGCGCTTGGGAAGCAACTTGTATCCACCACGAACACGTTCGGGACCTCGTGCATGCGGCAATGGCGATCGACCACCGACGTGCGCGGATCGTCGCCCATGCGGCAGGTGCCGAGTTGGTGGTCGCCGAAAAGCGTCAATAGCTCAGGGTCTGATAGGGTTACGTTGATACCTAGTTTTTCATAAGAGGCGAAGATGGCTTTGAAACGCGGCTGCATCAACTGGAACAGCTTGCGTTCATGTTCGCCAAAATTCCGGGTGATCCGAGCAACTGGGAAGCCATACTCATCGACATAAACAGGGTCTAAAGTGACGCGATTGCTTGGCCTCGGATGGTCGTCACCCGTCGTACGAAGATCGAGCTGGCGAGTATAACTATCCATATCGACAAGTAGATCTCTACCGATAAGTCCTTCTTGAAGCGAATTTACGGCGCCATGGAGTGGATTCTTCTTTTCTGCTGCGGTCATGATGCCCATCTTCCACCATGTATCAGTCTCATCAGCGATGAAGTAGTTGTCATAGCTCGTTGTTGAACCGATGTTTCCCAGCTCAGGATGCAGCAGCCCCTGGTACTGTTCGGGAAGTGTGACTGAAGCGCTCATATTGAAGAGATGGAACATCACATTTCTGCCCACATTGCCAAAGCGATTCCCTAGTCCCTCTGGAGGACCGGACATCAGGAGCAAGCGTGCAGACTGGACAGCGCCACACGACAGCACGACAAATTTCGCCTGGACTTCATGGCGAACAGGCTGATCAGGATCAGTGATATCGAGATAGCGCACACCCGTGGCACGCCGGAGTCTTTGGTCGTAGATCACCTCGTACACCTTGGCATTTGTACGCACATCCGCGACCTCCGGCAGGTCACGAAGCTCGACGAGAGTAGTTGAAAACACGCCGCTTTTTGGCGCATTGCTGCCCCAGCAGATGAAGTCTTCGCAGAAACCGCACATGTTGCAGGCCTCGCGTTCGCGATCTGACCACAGGGCGTCAACGTCCTGCCTCCAGAACGAGCCACAGGAGGAGGGTATCGTCGTAACTGCTTTCGCGAGCTCCTCCCGCGTGCGGTAGGAAGGGCCTCCCGGATTCACGAGGGCCGTAGGGATTGGGAGAGCGCGAACGCCAGCGGCCCTCGCTCCTTCAAAAAAGAATTGACCGACCGGTTTCTGTGGATAGGGCGGTGCAGGGAACGCAAAAGTTGAGCGCCAATTCCCGTAGCCTGAAACTTCCGGATTGATACGCTCAAATGCACGGTACCAAGGACTGCTCAAAAGTGCCTCGTTCATCGCGTCACGATCGCCGTTGACGGCGAGCAGGGCCTCCGTCACATTGAAGTAGGGTTCAAGTTCGTCGTAGGTGACCGGCCAGTCAGCAACGTCGTAGCCCCAGGCCTGGTAGTCAGACAGCTGGCCGGTTTTGGCGTAATGGCTGCGTAGGCGGAAATCGATCGGCAACCCGCGCACAGCCCAGCCACCCCACAGGTTGGACCCGCCCCCCAAGGTGGTGCCGGTCCAGCCGCCAATCATGTTGGAATTCATCGGCCGGGCTGTCATGCATTCAGACGCTCGAAAGGTGTTGTAGTCACCTCGAGGTTGACGCTTTCCATCGGGCTTCTGCTGCTGGAACCGGTACTCGTCTTGCAGTTCAGGATCGAACTCTTTGCCAGAATCTTCTTTTGGCAACGACCAGTCGGCCCCCTGCTCCAAAACGACAACGGAGTAGCCGGCCTTGGCGAGAATCCAGCTCAAAGTCCCTCCACCGCCACCGGTTCCAACGATGGCGAAATCCACTTGTGCGCGAGTCATGGTGAAGGTACCTCGGTGTTGGTAGGGGGGGGCAGATCGGCGTGGATCTGTGCGAGGAAGCGAGTGACGGCCTGTTCAGCCATCTCGGGGGTGTTGATGACGCCGCGTCTGCGGGGCTGGCCAAGTTCCGTTAGGACCGCCGTTGCATAGGTTGATTCACCAGGCACAGCTGCGATATTTCTTAGACCAAGCACCCCGTAAAGCACATCCGCGGCAAACTGGCCCATGAAGACGCTTGCGCTGTGAACCGTGTTTGGCCAGGCGACAACGTTGTTTTTCAAAAGCGCCTTGGCCAGCACCTCCCAGTCGGCGGGAGACGTTGGGCGGCTGATTTCAAGCACGTACGCAAGGTCTGGAAGAGTATCGGCGTAAAACGTCAGCCTGGCGATCATTCGATTCGTTGAATCGATCAGAACATTCTGAGAGGCGACGATGCCGAACTTTGTGACCTCTTCGAGGCCACGCTCGGCCCTCCAGTTGAAGACGTCGTCGATTGGCGATCGGGCAAGGGGGGCTGCTGCAACTCGCTCCCAGCGAGACAAAGCTTGTATGTCGTCCGTTGTTTCACGCAGCAAACCAGCGAAGAATGTTTCGAATCCTGTGGCCGCGACTGTCAGTGGAGGACCGCCTTCCCGCCAAGGCATTCGTTGCCCGGCAAAGGTCGGATCCAGGCGTGGATTGTAGTTTTTTTGTCCAAGCCATGGCCCAAGCGGCAGGACGCCTTCAGCGAGAGCAACCAGATCGGCACGCATCTGGGGGGTGAGCAGGGTATCCACAGATGGGTGAGGCATAAGTTACCTTACCATAGAACGATGAATTCGACAAAAGATCTAACAGGCTTGCTCATGACGCTTCACCAGAGCACACGAATGTTAACCGTTTTGGGGCTAGCCATTCTTCTGACGTACCAGGGATTACAGCGACCCGATTATTAATCTATTTGCTGTTTTTTACTACTCGCGCCCAATTTGTGCTAATGCGACCACGGGCTGGTGGTGTGAACGCGCTGTCTGTGGTCCCAGGTGTAGATGAAGATTTCGGCCTCTACCAACAACGACGGGGGCCTCAATTCATCGCCTTTGGTGGAATCCCCCTGCAATTGATCTCCATTTTGTCGCCATGGTGCATGCCATTTCCCGATAGTGCCCTAGTGTGAAGTCCCGCAAGTAACCGCTAAAATAAGGAGTGTCTCGCAAGAGTAGTCGTTCCATGGCAGTTGGTCGTCCGATGCCGCCGCTGGTTCACAGCGACGACGAGGTTCAGCAACTCCAGAGCATCGCCAACTCAAGGTCGTTGCCCCATTCGATCGTGCAGCGGGCGCAGATCGTGTTGGCTTGCGCAGCCGGCGAAACCAGCACAGCCATTTTCAAGCGGTTGGGCTTGACGGGCATGACCGTGGGCAAGTGGCGTCGGCGTTACCGGGAGCTCGGCCTGGAGGGCTTGCACGACGAACTCAGGCCAGGGCGGCCCCGCACCTATGAGGATGACAAGGTGGCCGAGGTGATCAACAGGGCCCTGCAGAGCAAGCCCGCAGACGGCAGCACGCAGTGGACAGCTCGCTCCTTGGCGGCTGCTACAGGCATCTCCAAATGTACGGCCCACCGCTGGCTGCAGACTTTCTCCCTGCAGCCCCACCGCCAGAAATAGTTCAAGCTCTCCAACGAACCCTGCTTTGTTGAGAAGGTAAGAGACATCGTCGGCCTCTACCTCAACCCGCCCGACAAGGCAGTTTTGCTTTGCGTTGACGAGAAAACGCAGATCCAGGCTCTCGATCGCACCCAGCCGCTGTTGCCGATGGGTCTGGGCTACGTGGAGGGGGTGACCCATGACTACATCCGCCACGGCACCACCACCCTGTTTGCCGCCTTGGACGTGGCCTCCGGCTCGGTGATCGCCGAGTGCAAACCCAGGCACCGGCACCAGGAGTTCCTGAGTTTCCTATGGCGGATCGACAAGGAAGTCCCGCCCGAGCTCGGCGTGCACCTGATCGTCGACAACTACTGCACTCACAAGCACGCCGTAGACCGCAGGTCTTCCGCGCAGCGATAAGTCCGCTCCTGGCTGGCGCAACGGCCACGGTTCCATGTCCACTACACGCCGACTTATGCCTCCTGGCTGAACCAGGTGGAGCGCTGGTTTGGCATCATCACCCAACGAGCGATCCGGCGTGGCAGCTTCTCAAGCGTCAAAGAGCTAATCGCCAAAATCGAGCACTTCATCGCCAACTACAACAAAGCCGCAGCCCCTTTTTGCTGGACTGCGACTGCAGATTCGATCCTGGATAAGCTCCAACGCCTTTGCTCACAGTTTTCTGGGACATGATGCTAGCTGCGCTGCAACAAAAGGGACGCCTGCTCCGCCATGACTCAACCCGCTGTGGGACCTGGCAGGTTCTTTAGCCTCACTCCATGGCTCGCATCCCCGAAGACCATCTGGATCAGCAGGCCCTCGGCTAGGTCGTCCTGCTCCTGGCTGCCGATGGTCAGGTGTCACTCGATGTGCGCGGCTTCGCCCGCAGTATCCGTCAGCTCAACTTGCAGGGCCTCCACGGTACACCCCGTGGCGGCCCGGCAGGTTCCCTGAAGCGCAATACAATGTCATGACACGTACCTCTGGGACAGCATGAGCCGCGATCAGATGCTTCAGCTGCGGGCCACCCAGGAGCAGCGCCAGTTGATCGATCAGGCCGCTGCCGCTGAGGGCATCAGTCGCAGCGAATTCATCCTGCGCAGCTGCCAGGAGCGGGCCCAGACCGTTCTGCTGGATCAAACCCTCTTCTCCCTCAACGACCAGCAGAGCCTGGCCCTGCTCGCCGATCTGCACGACAAGGCCTGTCACCGCGCCGACCAGATCACGGTTGCCGATCTCCTCGCCGCTCCGCAACCCTGAGATGCGGCCTCCTGAGCCCCTTCAGGCCTACCACCAGCTGGATGCCTTTGACTGCGGCAGTGATGCGCTCAACCTCTGGTTGCAGCGGCGGGCCCTGAACAACCAACGAGCTGGCGTCTCGCGCACGTCGGTGGTCTGCCGCGACGACTGCGTCATCGCTTACGTCAGCCTGGCCGCCGGCGCGATCGTGCTGGCCGAGGTTCCCGCGTCACTGCGACGCAACATGCACAACCCATTGCCGGTGGTGATGCTGGGTCGGCTTGCGGTGGACCGGAACTATCAGGGCCTGGGACTCGGCCGCGCCCTGGTGGCTCACGCCATTCGCCTCAGCCTCCAGGCCCAGCAGCTGGTGGGGGCTCGTGCCCTCCTGGTCCATGCCATCGATGATCAGGCTGCCGATTTCTACCGGTGGATGGGCTTTCGTCCCTCGCCCATCAGTCCCCTCATCTTGCTCCTGCAGCTCAATCCGACTTCAGGCTGAATCATGGCTTGCCCAAGGCCGGCTATCGCCAGATTTCCTAGTCACAGGTGATGGCACTCATCACAGAAGACCAACTGGAGCAGCAGTGTCTGGAGTGGTTCCAGGACATCGGCTACAGCCATGTCTTCGCTCCCGATCTCGATAACGAAATGCGCACCATCGCGCACATGCCAGAACCCGTGCGTTACTGTTATTTCAGTTACGAGACGCCCTAGTCAGTGCACCCGGGGCCTAGCCCGCTCTCTGTCCCTCTGATACCCCGCTTTGGGGTAAATCATCATGGCCACTCAGAATCCTTCTGTATGCAGACTTGATCCAACTCCTGAAAGGGCTGAGTATGTCAGCGATGTTTTTAGCAGATTCTTTGTTAACGCTAAGCCAGCCAAGCATCTTCAGCTTGTTGGGCCTGATGGCGTTGCTGAGGATATTCCTGTAGAGATCTACGCGGTACTGCGGGAAGTCTTTCAGCACCTGAAGGATGGTCAGGCGATCTCATTAATTCCTGATGATACCCTGCTCACCACGCAGCAAGCGGCGGAGATTCTCAACATCTCTAGGCCTTACCTTTACAGATTGCTGGATACGGGTGAGATTCCTTTCATTCCAGTAGGCACTCATCGCAAGTTACGCCTGGCTGACGTTGAAGCGCTTCGTGTGCGTCGTCGTAACGAGAGCAGAAATGCCCTCGATGCCATTACCGCAATTAATCAGGAATGTGATGATTATGGCGACGATTATGGGGAAACAACGCGCGAGTGATGCCTTCACTGTTTACGAGCATCGTTGGGGCCTCGGGAGTTTTCCCAGTCTTACTAGACACATGCGCACTCTTCGGGCCCCTCCTGCGGGATGTCCTGCTTGAGGCTGCTTGGAACGGGATGCACCGACCTCACTAGCAACGGCTTAGAAGCCAGCGAAGGTATTGTACGGTATCCTGTACAGGCCTAGTGATTGTCCATGGACGCCATCTCCTACACGGCCGCCCGGGCCAACCTGGCGCAGACTATGAAGCGCGTCTGCGCCGACCATGAACCCCTGATCATTACCCGAAACGGCGAACCATCGGTAGTGATGCTGTCGTTGGACGACTTCAAGGCCC
>JBBASD010000077.1:0-11636 GCA_040399485.1 Cyanobium sp.
GGAGTTGATCAAACCCCAGGGGGCGATCGTATGCATTGTGGGCAACCGGAACCCCCTTGATCTCAACATCCTAAAGAGCAAAAGTGTGCGCCTCGCCTGGGAATTCATGTTCACCCGCCCCCAATACCGCACCGCCGACATGGCCCAGCAGGGGGTGATCCTGGGCCGTATCAGTCAGCTGGTGGACAGTGGCATTCTGCGCAGCACCTGCCACGACCGCCTCAGCCCCATCAATGCCGCCACCCTGGGCCAGGCCCATCTCCACCTGGAAAGCGGCCAGGCCATCGGCAAGCTGGTGTTGGAGGGGTGGAGCAACCTGCCGACTGTCAGATCAAGGGTGTAGACGCCCCTGAAATAGAGCCTTAGCCTTAATTCTCGCCAGCTATCGCCATGGCCGCCAACCCCTTCACCTGGGTGGAGATCTATGTGCAGGATCTTGAACGGGCCAAAACGTTCTACGAAGCGGTGTTCGATTTCAAGCTCGAGAAACTGCAAACCGAGATCCCCATGTGGGCCTTCCCCGCCGATCCCGGCCAGTGGGGTGCCGGTGGCGCCCTGGTCAAGATGGAGGGTGTGCCCTCAGAGAGGGGCGGCACCCTGGCTTACTTCAGCAGCAGCGACACCAAAATCCAAGAGAGCCGGACAGTTGCTGCCGGCGGCCAGGTCTACGCCGCCAAGAAATCGATTGGCCAATTTGGCTTCATCTCCCTGCTGATCGACACCGAATGGAACCTGATCGGGGTGCATTCAATGGACTGATGCCCCCCTGACGTAGCCCCCGCCAACGGCCACCCATGGCTTCTCTCCACCCCCACCCACCCCCACCCACCCATGCCGAACCTCAACTTCCGCCATGGCGACGCCATGCCGGCCCTGGGCTTGGGAACCTGGCGGCTGCCGCCTGAGCAGACCACCGCCACGGTGCGCATCGCCCTGGATCTGGGTTACCGCCACATTGACGCCGCCGCGATTTATGGCAACGAGGCCCAGATCGGCGCAGCCCTCAAGGGAGCCATTGAGGCGGGCGACGTGCAGCGCCAGGAGCTGTGGATCACCTCCAAGCTATGGAATGACTGCCATGAACCCCAGGAGGTGCGTCGGGCACTAGAGCGGACCCTGGGGGATCTGGGCCTGGAGCAGCTAGATCTCTACCTGATGCACTGGCCCGTAGCCCAGCGCCGCGGCGTGGCCATGCCCTCCAGCGCAGCGGACCAATACGGTCTCGAGCAGGTGCCCCTGGCCGCCACCTGGGCCGCCATGGAGGATCTGGTGGCAGCAGGCCTGATCCGCCACATCGGTGTGTCCAATTTCAGCCGCACCAAATTGATGGCCCTGGCCGCTTCGGCCCGGATCCAGCCGGAGGTACTGCAGGTAGAGCGCCACCCCCTGCTGCAGCAAAACGATCTGCTCAGCTACTGCCACGCCTCCGGCATCCAGCTCACCGCCTACGCCCCCCTCGGGGCCAGTAATGACGCCCGGCCGCCGGTGGTGCTCCAGCATCCGGTGGTGGTTGCGATCGCTGCGGAACGGCAAATCACGCCAGCCCAGGTGCTGCTGGCTTGGGGGATTGGCTGTGGCACCGCCGTGATTCCTAAATCCGTGCATCCCGAACGACTGGCCGAAAATCTGGCCGCCGCCGCCATCGGTCTAAATGAAGATCAGATGGCGCGCCTGGTCGCCATTGATGGGGGGCAGCGCCTGATTGATGGGCGCTTCTGGTGCCTAGAGGGTGGGCCTTACACCATGGCGAATTTGTGGGATGGGGAGACCTATTGACGGGCAAGCAGACCCGCCACTCGGTCATCATGGGCGGGAAAGTTCCAACCCTGGCAAGACGGGGCCTACTTGCATGAGTACAAATACAACCATTACCGATTTCGCCACCTAACAATTCAGCCTAAATATGTCAATTAAAATAATGCGTTCATATTTTGTAGCTTCGCCGCGATTAACTGCGCTGAATGGGTTTTAACCAAGAAGATAGGCCCCGAAAAGCCTCAAGGGTCAGCCCTTATGTCGGGCACAACATGGAATAGGTAGGATGAAAGCAATCCACAGACATGAGGCTCCATGGAAATTCTTGCCAAGCAACTTGCTGCAATTCTGAAAAACTCAACGGCAAAGCTATTGGCAGGTTTGATATGCATGGCGTCCTGGATGCTGATGCCATTACCTGCGATGGCCATAGCCAACAATCACGCACTTAACCCCCAGGTCGTCGCAACCATGGCCCAGAAAATGGATGCGAAAGCCAAGGAGACAGAGGGCAAAGTGCAATCGGCCTACGGCGAAATAACCGGTAAGCCCAGCGAGCAAATCAAAGGCAAAGTCAAGCAGGTTCAGGGATCGGCCAAGGGAGCGCAGCAAGACATCAAGCAAGGGGCCAAATCCATAGCAGAGAAAGTCTCTGACGCCGCCGGTAATCTGGCCGACAGTCTTAACTGAACTTCTCTTTCAGGGCCCTCATGTGGGCCCAAAAGTCGCCCTCTACGCAAGGCAACGTCGTTGCTTAACCTTAATCACCATTCCGGTCAAAATCATGCTTGAATCCCTTGCCATTGTTCTTGTCATTCTCTGGATTCTTGGATTAGTCACCTCCTACACAATGGGCGGACTTATTCATATCCTGCTGGTCATTGCCGTCATTTCTATCTTGCTACGGTTCATCAGTGGTCGGCGCGTCTAAGGTCTTGAAACAACCCCTTCAGCCCCGCCTCACTCGCCGCCGCCACGCCCCGCTCGGTGATCAGGGAGGTGACAAGCCTGGCCGGGGTGACATCAAAGGCGGGGTTGAAGCCGGCGCTGCCATCGGGGCTCAACTGCACACTGGCCAGGCCGCCTGCAGCTGGGTCGCTGGCGTCGCAGTCGTGGCGACCCTGGATGTGGGTGACCTCCCTTGGGGAGCGGGCCTCGATCGGGATTTCGGCCACGCCGTCATCAAGGTTCCAGTCGATGGTTGAACTGGGCAGGGCCACGTAGAACGGCACGCCGTTGTCGTGGGCGGCCAGGGCCTTGAGATAGGTGCCGATCTTGTTGCAGACATCGCCGCTGCGGGTGGTGCGGTCGGTGCCGACGATCACCGCATCTACCTCGCCGTGCTGCATCAGGTGGCCGCCGGCGTTGTCGACGATGACGGTGTGGGGAACACCCTCCCGTCCCAATTCAAAAGCCGTGAGGCTGGCCCCCTGGTTGCGGGGTCGGGTTTCATCCACCCACACATGGATGGCCATCCCATAACGGTGCGCCTTGTAGATCGGCGCCAGGGCCGTGCCCCAGTCCACCGTCGCCAACCAACCCGCATTGCAGTGGGTAAGCACATTGAAGGGGCGGTTCTGGCGCTGCGCCGGCCGCGCCGCTGCCAGCTCTTGGAACAGGCGCAGGCCGTGGTCGCCGATGGCCTCGCACATGGCCACGTCCTCCTCAGCGATGGCGCCAGCCTCGGCCTGGGCCGCCTCGGTCCGTTCCGCCTCCGGCAGGGAAGCCACCCGTTGCCGCACCCGCTCCAGGGCCCAGCGCAGATTCACTGCCGTAGGTCGGGTGTCATTAAGTCGCTCGAAGGCGGCCTCCAGGGCCCTATCGGTTGGATCCTGCTGCAGGGCCAACATCAACCCATAGGCCCCCGCCACGCCGATCAAGGGTGCCCCCCGCACCACCATCGTGCTGATCGCCTCGGCCGCCTGCTCCACGGTGGCCAGGGATCGGGTTTCAAAGCGATGGGGTAACAGGGTCTGGTCGATCACCCCGACCGACCGTCCACCCTCCTCAAGCCAGATTGTCCGCCAGGCCTTGCCGTCGATGTTCATGGTCGGTGGCGGGGATCGGGCCCAAGAGGAAACGCTGGCCAGAAGAGTATCCCGCCCCAAGATGGCCTTAGCTCCTGCCCCAAGGCCCATGGCCAGCACCTCGCCTGAACCCGTCGTAGATGTGGTGGTGGTCGGCGCCGGCCTCTCGGGGCTGGTGGCGGCCCACCGATTGCAGGGCCAGGGCCTGCGGGTGCGCGTACTGGAAGCCCGAGATCGGGTCGGTGGTCGCCTTGTCACTGCGACCAGCGCCTCCGGTGCCGCGGTGGATTTGGGAGGCCAGTGGGGCGGCGCCAGCCACCACCGGTTTGCCGCCCTGGTCCAGGAGCTGGGCCTGGCCACCTTCCCAAGCAATTACGACGGCCTCGGCCTCTTCCATTGGCAAGGCAAGGCCTGCATTGCCCCCATGGCCAGTGACCTGCGCCAAAGCTTCCTGTTTTTCGAGCCGGACTCCCTGCCCTTGGATCGGGCCGCCATCGACGCAGCCCGCCATCTCAAAGAGGATTTCGATGGCTTGGTGGCTCAGGTCCCAGAACTGGCCCCCTGGACCCTGGATGCCGCCGAACGGCTCGACCGCCAGACAATCGCCAGCTGGATGGAGGCCCGCAGCGAATACCCCATCGCCCAGCTGCCCCTGCGTTGGTTGGCCCTGGTGGGGGGATCGGGGGGCTTTGATCCGGCGGAGAGTTCGATACTGCACCTGGCCTGGACCCAGACTGTGGCACCCCAGGAAGAAAACCCGGAAAGTTGGTTGGTCCACGGCGGCATGGGCCAGGTGCCCCAGCGCCTGGCCGAACACCTGGGCGAATCCGTTGTGCAACAGCGCAACCCCGTTGTCGCCATCAGCCAGAACGACAGAGGGGTGATGGTATTTGGGGCCGATGGCCGCAGCCATCAGGCCGCCGTGGCCATCGTGGCCATTCCGCCCCCGCTGCGCAGCGGCATTCGCTTCAGACCGGACCTGCCTCCAGCGCAGCGAGCGCTGATACAGCGCTCGCCGATGGGCTGCATGGCGAAATGGCTGGCAGTTTATGCAAGACCCTTCTGGCGCGAACGGGGCCAGAACGGACTTGCCTTGGGCGATATGCCCTGGCTGGATTTGGTTGCCGACAGTTCGCCACCCTGCGGCTCCCCGGCCATCCTGGCGGGCTTCGTGGCTGGCCCGCGGGCCATCCGCCTGGGCCAGCTGGCCCCAGCCCAAAGGCGGGCCGCCGTCCTGGCGGACCTGGAGGCTTGCTGGGGACCGGAAGCAGCCCGGCCCCTCGATTTGATCGAACAGGACTGGGCCCAGGAGACCTGGAGCACCGGCGCCTTCACCACTTATATGAGCCCAGGGGCGTGGACTGGCTTTGGCTCAGCCTGGCGCCAAGGCCACGGCCGGGTGCTGTGGGCTGGCACCGAAATGGCAACCCGCTGGCCCGGCTACGGCGAGGGAGCCATCCTGGCGGGCGAAGAAGCGGCCGATCAGGCCCTGGCCCTGGTAGGGGCTGAACCAACCAAGGGGGCTGTCCTACGGCCCAGTTAGGGGCCTCTAAAGACCACCAAAAGGGCGCTCACGGAGGGCATATCTCTGCCGTCAGTCCGTCTCATCCCCAGTCTGAATGTGGCCCAGCGGCGCGTTCTTGAGGCCCTTCTCGCCGATCGCCACGCGGGTTGGCGACCCGCTGGCGGAACGACGCCGGGCCAGGTATGCCAGCAACACACCACACCCACCCAGGCCCAAGGTGGCCAGTAGCGAGGGCCATGGCGACCACTCCTGAGCGGATTTAGCACCAGCCGATGGCGACCCCGCCGCCGGTGCGTCCGGTGCCTGGCCCCCAGGGGAGACAACCCCAGGGGGCAGTGCACCGGGAGGCATTGCCCCAGGCCCAGGTCTTCCGGCATCGGGACGCATGGCGCCAGGCGGAATGGCACCGGGTGCCATCATTCCGGAAGGTACTGTCCCTGGAGGGAGCATCCCAGGGGGAACAGCGCCACTGGGAGGCATCATCCTCTCTGACATGGGGTCTTGGGGGGGGGCGCCAAGCGGGGAGCCCGCCCCAGGTCCCAATGGCATGCCATTGGGACCCTGCCTGAGCCGTTTTTGGGGCCCAGCACTTGGCAACCCACCACCTGGGCTGCCAGGTGCTGCCCTGCGCCTCGGGTCCACCTGATAACCGCCGCCGCCTGGGGGTGCCATCCCTGGCAGGAATGGATTGATTCCAGCCCCAGGTCCCATCGGCGCCAAAGAATCCACCAGACCATCGGGTCGGCTCGGCCTGGCCGCAGAGCGAACTGCCCCTCCCGGAGGACGGCCCGCCGAGGTGGCGGAAGAAGATTGAGGTGCTGCAGCCGGACTGGGGCTCGTGGAACCCTCGGGCTGCCACAAAATCAAAGGTTCGACCAAAACCTTGGGGCCAAAGCCAGCCTGGCGCGATCGGGCCGGGGGCGCTTCAACCCCCAAACCTTCGATAGGCCCCGCCCCTGGCTTTGCAGGGGTATTGACAGGGACTGGGCTGGGGACCACCAACGCAGCCCCCTTGGGCGATAGGGACTGACGGGGTGCTGCAGCTGTGCCGGGGACCGGCATTGATTTTGGTGAAGGTGTCTGGGCCAGGACCGGGGCAGCCAGGAAGGCCATCGCCGCCGCAGCCCCAAGGGTGATCGGCTGGTTTTGGCCCATCGTTGCACTGCCTCTTTGCCGGTAAAACCTAGCCACCAAAGCTCCAACGCACCCCACATTTACTGGGCTGGCAGCCCCTGCCCCATGGGCCCGATCAGGCGTGCGCGCGCAGAAAGCCAATGGCCCCCACCAGTTCATCGGCGAAATGGTCGATTTCCGCCTCCGTGGTGGTGAAGGCCAGACTCGCCCGGGCAGAGCCAGAGAGACCGTAATGACGATGCAACGGCTGGGTGCAGTGGTGGCCGCTGCGGATGCAGATCCCGGCCGAATCCAGCAAGGAGGCGAGGTCGTTGGCATGTAACCCCTCCATCGCAAAGGCAGCCAGGGCGCCGCGATCGGGCTGTTGTTCGGGGGTGGGCCCAAGGATGCGCAACCCCTCGATCGCCTGCAGCCTCGCAAAAAGTCTGCGGGTCAGGTGCTGCTCCCAGGCATGGATCCGATCCATTCCGAGGGCCGAGAGATAGTCCAGGGCGGCCCCCATACCAATGGCCTCGCCAATCGCAGGGGTACCGGCCTCGAACTTGTGTGGTAATTCGGCCCAAGTGCAGCGATCCAAAAAGACGTCTTGAATCATCTCGCCACCGCCCAGAAACGGTGGCATTGACTCGAGCAGCGTCTCCCTGGCCCAGAGGAAACCCATGCCCGTTGGACCACAAAGTTTATGGGAGGAACCCACCAAAAAATCACAGCCGAGCTGGGCCACCGAAAGGCTCTGGTGGGGCAGGCTCTGGCAGGCGTCCACCAAAATCAGGGCACCAGCGGTGTGGGCCAGTTCGGCGAGACGGGCAACCGGATTCAAAGCACCGAGGGTATTGCTGACGTGTACCACGCTCACCAGCCGGGTGCGCTCGTTCAGCTTGCTAATCCAATCCTCAACATCCAGCTCGCCGCTCTCGGTGACCCCGGCATGGCGAAGAACACAGCCGGTCCGCTGTGCAAGCAACTGCCAGGGCACCAGATTACTGTGGTGCTCCATCAAGGTAAGCAATACCTCGTCGCCCTCCCGCAAAAAGGCGTCGCCCCAGCTGCGGGCCACCAGATTGATCGCCTCGCTGGCGTTGCGTGTATAAACAATCTCGCGGGGACTGACGGCACCGATGAAACGGGCAACCGACTCACGAGCCCCCTCAAAGGCCTCGGTAGCCCTCACACTCAGTTGGTGAGCCCCCCTGTGCACATTGGCGTTGTCGTGGCCGTAGTAATGACTGAGGGCCCCCAGCACCTGGCGCGGCTTTTGGCTAGTGGCGGCGTAATCGAGATAAATCAGGGGCTCGCCAAGACAGGCGATCTGATCCAGCAGAGGAAAATCGGGCCGCGTCAGAACTGCCAGGTCTTCAACGGCTAGAGCTGAATTGTCTGGGGCAACCCCGAGAGGAGGCTGCACCACATTGGCTGGCAGAGGCATCAGGGACTCGGCGGAACTGACCATGGTCATGGGGACCCGGCCGGGCGCAGCAGAGCAGCGGCCGGCTCCCAGCTAGATGCCGACTCGGGCAAACTGGCCAGGATCTCGTCGCAAAACCCTTCCAGGAGCAAGCGCGCGGCCTGGTCGGCACCAAGGCCACGACTGCGTAGATAAAAGAGCTCTTCTTGCTGCAACCGGGTCACGGTGGCGCCGTGGGTGCAGCGCACGTCATCGGCAACGATCTCCAATTGGGGAATAGCATCAACCCTGGCTCGGTCGGAGAGCAATAGGTTGCGGCTCAACTGGGAGGCATTAGTGTGCTGGGCCGCCTGGGGCACCTGCACCGCCCCATGGAAAACACTGCGCCCGGCATCGTCGACCACGGCTTTCTGCAGTTGGTCAAGTTGACCCTCCGGGCCTTCAAAACGCACTCGGCTATGCAGGTCGGCGATCTGCCGGTCCCGAGCCACCTGCAGGCCTCGCAGCCGAGTGACCGCAGCCCCCTGCAGCTGAGTAATCGCGGGCTCCAGGCGCGCCAAACCCCAGCCGCCCACAACTGTTGTCAGGTCTAGTTCGCTGGCGGGGGCCTGAGAGACCGCCAGATGGGCAAGGAGACAACTAGCACCCGTGCCCTGGGCCAGGACGGCATGACGCAACCGGGCCCGGGGTGCGAGCTGGGCCTCTACCACCACTGAGGTGAGGCTGGTGTCCGCAGCACGATGCACCTGCATCAATTCCAGACTGGCATCCTCTTCCACCAGCAAAAGCAGTCGTAGGGGCCGCACGCCGGTCCTCTGACCGCAATCACTCACCAACTCCAGACGCCTTGCAACCTGTCCACTTACCCGCAGGGCCAACACCTGACCGGCAAGGGCAGCATTGAAACGAACCAACCAGGACTCTGCGGTGCCGGCAACTTGAAGCACCGTTCCCAGGAGGGTTTCCTGGACCCCGATTTCCAATCGGGAAAGGCCTTCCGGCAAATCAACCCCAGCCAGAGGATCTCGATCACCGTCCCAATACAGCCTCAGGGCCTCGCCGGCTGGGGGGTGGTCCTGCTCAAGCCCCCGCTCCTGCGCCGCCAATACCTGGGGGGGCACCGCGAACAGTGGGGCCAAGCTCGTGAACCGCCAGGACTCCTGGCGGGTGGGGGGCAGACCTGTGCGCCGGAGATCGTCACGGGCCGCAGTCCGAATTAGAGCCAAGTCCCCGGCGGATTCGCCTACGGCGGCGGGCATGGAAGACTCGAATACCCTCAAAACAGACTCGATCCAAGCCGCTGAGGCCGATCCGGGGGCCGTGACTGGCGACAATCCGAGGGAGACCATTTCAGACCACCTCCAGGGCCGGAGTAATTTCATCGGCCAGATCTGAGGAGGCAAGGCCCTCATCAACCCAGTCATAACCCCGACGCTCGAGTTCCAAGGCCAGTTCCTTGCCGCCGGTGCGCAGGATGCGGCCAGCAGCCATGACGTGCACGAAATCAGGGGTTATTTCATCCAGCAACCGCTGATAATGGGTAATCAGCAGAATGCAGTTGTCGGGGGTGGCTAACTGGTTGACGCCGGCCGATACGATGCGCAGCGCATCGATATCGAGTCCAGAGTCTGTCTCATCAAGAATGGTCACCAACGGATCCAGGAGGGCCATCTGAAGAATTTCGTTGCGTTTTTTTTCCCCACCAGAAAAGCCCTCATTGACACTGCGTCCCAAGAAGGCAGGATCCATCTGAACCACCTTCAGGCGTTCTCGCACCAGATCTTCAAAGGCGAAGGTGTCGAGATCTTCAGCCCCTTGGGCCACGCGGCGGGCATTGGTGGCGACCCTTAGAAACTCAAGATTGCTCACTCCAGGAATCTCGACGGGATATTGGAAGCCCAAGAAGACGCCAGCGCGGGCCCTCTCCTCAGGCGCCAGAGCCAGCAAATCCTCTCCCCTATAGCTAACCGTTCCCGCTGTAACGGTGTATGCCGGATGGCCTGCCAAGAGTTTGGAAAGAGTGCTTTTGCCGCTGCCATTTCGACCCATGACGGCATGAATCTCCCCGGCCCGCAGGGTCAGATCGACGCCTTTGAGAATAGGTTGATCCCCCACCGTGGCATGGAGATTACGGATCTCAAGAAGAACAGGTGCGTTGGGTCGAATCACGGGAAACAAAAACAGAACATAAGCTGAACAATGAACAAGTCAGGCCCAACCGTTGCAAGGTCGTGGCCAAGGCCATAAGACCTACCCAACTGACCCCTCAAGCTTGAGGGCAAGGAGCTTATCGGCTTCAGCCGCAAATTCCATCGGCAACTGGTTAAAGACATCACGACAAAATCCGCTCACCATCATGGACACGGATTCCTCCAAGCCAATGCCGCGACTCTGGAGATAGAAGAGCTGATCTTCAGAAATGCGACAGGTGCTGGCTTCGTGCTCGATACTGGCGTCAGGCTGCTGGGATCTCAGGTAAGGGAAGGTATTGGCGGCAGCCGTATCTCCAATCAACATCGAATCGCATTGACTATAATTACGCGCTCCTACGGCCTTGGGGCCGATCTGAACCAATCCGCGATAACTATTACTAGAGTGGCCGGCGCTAATGCCCTTACTGATGATGGTAGAACGGGTGCCGGGAGCTACATGAATCATTTTGGTGCCGGTATCTGCCTGCTGAAGGTTATTAGTGAGAGCTACTGAGTAAAATTCACCGCTGGAGTCTTCACCCTGCAAAACACAGCTTGGATACTTCCAGGTGATGGCCGATCCCGTCTCTACTTGAGTCCAACTGATGTGACTACGAGCACCACGGCATTGACCACGCTTGGTAACAAAATTATAGATGCCCCCAACACCCTTCTCATCACCTGCATACCAATTCTGAACTGTTGAATACTTGATACTGGCATCATCAAGTGCCACCAATTCAACTACGGCAGCATGGAGTTGATTGGTATCGAACATCGGTGCGGTGCAGCCCTCAAGATAACTTACATTGGCGGCCTCTTCAGCTACAATCAATGTGCGTTCAAACTGACCCGTATCACCTGAATTAATTCGAAAATAGGTCGAAAGCTCCATGGGACAAGAGACACCCTTAGGAATGAAAACAAATGAACCGTCACTGAATACGGCTGAATTAAGGGCTGCAAAAAAATTGTCATTACTGGGCACCACTGTGCCTAAATAGCGCTCTATCAAGTCTGGGTAGTCCTTGACCGCCTCACTGATAGAGCAAAAAATTACGCCATGTTCGGCCAACTTTTCTCGATAAGTCGTGGCAATTGAAACACTATCAAATACAGCATCAACCGCAACATTGCTCAGGCGCTTTTGTTCACTTAACGGTATTCCCAGTTTATCAAAGGTCTCAAGCAGCTTGGGATCTACATCATCCAGACTGGCTTTCTTGGCCTGCTGCTTAGGGGCAGCATAGTAGATCATCTCCTGATAATCTATCGGAGAATGGCCCAAAGCAGCCCAGTCTGGCTCTTCCATCTGCAACCACTGAGCATAGGCCCTGAGTCGGAAATTAAGAAGGAAAGCAGGTTCGTGCTTTTTGGCTGAAATTAGCCGCACCACATCCTCGTCGAGGCCCTTGGGGATCTTCTCGGTCTCGATATCGGTGACAAAGCCGTAGCGGTACGGCTGACTCACCAAATCTCCAACTGAAGCGGTGCTGGTCATGGTGGGGGGGGTCAACCGCTGGTCAGGGTTTTGACCTCAGCGAGGCTGATGGTCTGCTGATCACCGCGGAAAGGATTGTCTTCGGTCAAAAAAAGCA
>JBBASD010000078.1:0-4385 GCA_040399485.1 Cyanobium sp.
CCCCAGGCCCATTGGCAGATTCATCGGCTCGAGTCCCCGGAAGCGGCCCTTAAGGTTCCCTCCACCCCTGGGAGCACTGGGGCCCTGATGAGTGGCAAAGGGACTCCAATGGCGGCTTGATGCCCCTTCAGGCAGGAGCTCCGGCCTGGATCCAGCCCACCAGGGTGCGGACGCCGAAACCGGTTGCCCCTGGGGGGTTATCACCGCGACCCTTGTCACTCCAGACGGTGCCGGCAATGTCCAAATGGGCCCAGGGCAGATCGGCCGTGACGAAATCCCGCAGGAACAGGGCGGCGGTGATCGAACCACCCGGCCGCGGGCCGGTGTTTTTGAGATCGGCCAAGTGGCTCTTGAGGCCTACTTTGTAGGAGTCCCGCAGCGGCATGCGCCAGAGGGCTTCGCCGCCGGCGTTGGCGGCGCTTTCGAGGCCCGCAGCAAGGGCGTCACTGCAGGACCACAACCCGGCGATCTCCTCGCCCAGGGCAATCACACAGGCGCCGGTCAAGGTAGCAAGGTCAACAATGGCGTCCGGCTCGAGCTTGCAGGCGTAAACAAGGGCATCGGCCAGGGTCAGGCGGCCTTCAGCATCGGTGTTGTTGACCTCAATCGTCTTGCCGTTGGAGGCCGTCAAGACATCGCCGGGGTGGATGGCGTTGCCGCTGATCATGTTTTCGCAGCTGGCGACAATGGCATGGACCTCGACGCCGCTGGGACGTAACTGGCCGATCGCCCGCATCGCCCCCAGCACCGCGGCACTGCCACCCATGTCGTATTTCATCATTTCGATCTGGGACCCGGCCACCTTGAGGTTGTAGCCACCGGAATCGAAGGTGAGACCCTTACCCACCAGGGCGACCCGCCGGCTCGGTCCGGCGGCGGGCCGATAGATGAGGTGGATGAATTTGGGGGGCAGATCGGAGCCTTGGGCCACCCCGAGGTACGCCCCCATACCCAGGGCCTCGCAATCGGCCCGCTCCAGCAACTTGAGTTCCAAGTCAAAGTCCCGGGCCAATTCGGTGGCGATTTCGGCCAGGCCCGCCGGGGTTGCCACGTTGGGCGGTGAAGCGACCAACTGGCGGGCCAGCTCCACCCCGGCGCAGATGGGTTCCACTTCCGCCAGTCCTGTGAACGCCGTGGCGTCTAATCCCAGCAGGATCAGTTCCTCGGGCTGGGATTCCGGTTCGGCCTCGCTGCGGAAGCGCTGGTCGTGATAGAGACCAAGCCGAGCCGCTTCGGCCATGGCGCTGGCAGCGGCCCGAGCCTCCAGACCCTGGACGGGCATGGCCAGGCCAATGCGGCGGGCCCCCGCCCGGTTGGCGGACTTGACGCCCTTGGCGGTGGCGGCGCGCAGGGCGTCCCCATCAAAACGGTCCGGATTGCCCAGACCCACCAGCACCACAGTGCCCGGGTTGGCGCCGATGCGCTCTAACACCAGGCATTCGCCGGGTTTGGCTCGAAAGCGCCGTCTCTCCAGCAGTGCATCCAGATCGTCCCCCAGCAGGGTGGCCAGTTGGCGCCGCAGGGGGTGGTCGCCTTCGCTGAAAAGGCCAACCACCAAGCCCCCCCCATCCCATTGCCCCAGGTCGTTGTCGCCAGCACCGTTGTCGGCGGTGATGCAGCGGATGTCCATGGCGCCGAGACTTTGCTGGCGATCGTAGCCAGGGCCCCCTTGGGTACCCAGGGCATCCGATCCAAGACCTTGGCCTCAGTCCGGATCAGCAGTGAAGGGGGTCGCCCACCGATCCCGGTTCTCTTTATTGAAAGGGGAGGCCCAACGGCGGATCAAAAATTGCTCCAACTGGCGACGAGCTCGCGGCTGGGTCGGCACATCGCACCAGAAACGGATGCTCAACATCGGGCTCAGTTTGGCTCGACCCAGGGCCTCGGCATAGGCCGCTAGATAGCCCTTGCAGTCATGCTCCCCTTTCCAGCGTTGATCAGCTCGCCCCGTTTCCCCCACGTACAGCAACAGGGGCCAGGGCAGGGGATCGGGGCGATCAAACACGAAGTACAGGCTGGCTCCCCGATGGGGCGGCGAGGGCCAACGCCAGAAATCGAGGGCCAGGGGAGTCAGCTCCAGGGGATTGCAGAGTTCTGCCAGGGCGTCGGGGCTCCCCGGCGGTGGACTGGCAAAAAGGCTGCCTTGCTGGTCTGATGGCGGCGGGGAGGCTCCGTTGGGGGGTTGGTCAAGGGCCTCTGTTGGGAGTCGGGCGAAGAGGGGCGCCTGATGGTCCTGCACCCGCTGCTGCCAGGCCAGCAGTTGGTCCCGCCGCAGGGGCAGGCTGGTTGGGCGAATGGTGGCTGCGGCAGCGGGTCCGGTGAGATCGACCCCACTAGCTTGGGCAGCGCTTTCAAAGAAACTGGGCTGGCGGGGAGTCGGCATCGCCATCGCGGCTGCGATCAGTCTTTGCTGAGGGGCAGCTTCGGCCCTCGCTGCCCATCCTGTTGCCCTTGAATCTGCTGTTCCGCGCGCGACCGCTGTGGGGTGGGCCGTTGGCCGGCGGCCCCTTCGCCCGCTCTGGCGGCAGTGGGGCCGCCGTTTTCGATGCAGGCCCGAGGATCGGGAAGGCGGGGCCCCGGCTTCGCTGCTGTGAACTCGACTTTGCCGATCATCGCTTCGATCACCTGGGGCGGAAACTGAAGACGAAGCTGCAGGTCGGCCAGATCGAGAAAAGGGCCTCGGCCCCTCTCCCGCAGCAGGCGGCGGCAACGGTCGGGGGAGAGGCCCAGCATCTCCTGCAGCAGTTGGCCACCGGCCTGGTTGAGCGCCACCAGCGCCGGGCCCTGGCCTGCAGCAGGTGCGTCATACCAACGAAAGACCAACATTGGTCGCCATAGCTCCAGGGTGAGGGCGTCCAGGTTCAGCAACCGCTGGAGGTCCTCCAAGCCACTTAGTTGCACGCCGCCGCGCTGAAGCCGCAGCAGCAAATCCGCCTGGGGGACCGTGCAGCCCGGCAGGCGCTGCCAGTCGGCGGCGCTGGCCCGGTTGACATCCAGTTGCCAGGCCTGGGAAGCGGCCCGGCGGGGCGCCAGGACGTCGCCCAGCCGTTGGCCCAGATCCTGCCCAAAGGCCAGGGAAAGCCGAGGTCGTGCCTGGGAATCAACCGATCCCATGGCCTGGCCGTTCCGCTTGGAGGGACCGCTGGGGGAAGGAGTCCCGATCCGGTCTGCGGCTTTGAGGAGTTGCCGTGCCAGAGGATCCAGCCAGTGCCGCTTGGCCATGGCGGCCGCAAGGGAAAGGGAACGGGCCGCACTGTGCCATGGAATCCCCGCTAGGGCCAGAGGTGGCTTCCCAGGCTTGGCGGCTGGCCTCCTCTGGCCAGTCCATCAGCCCCCAGCCCAGGGCAAGGACACAGGCATGGGCCCTGTCCCTGGCCCCGAGTTTGCGGATCAGATTGCTGAGGTGGCTTTTGACCGTTTCGGGGGACAGCTGCAGGCGGAGGGCAATTTCGTGGTTGCTGGCGCCGCTCGCCGCCCAGCCCAGGACCTCCCTTTCCCGGGCGGTCAGGGGTGCTGGGGGGCCACCCAGCTTGGGGCTCCAGGCCTGGGGCCGCAGCATGGCTTCCTGCACTACGTTCCCAACTCCCGCCCGCCGGAGGGCCCGCAGGGCGGGTGGCTGGGGCGGGCGCGCCAGCACCAGCACGATGGCCAGGTGAGGTTGTTCTTCTCTGCCGAGCCGCATCAGCTCAAGGCCGCTGCCCCGGTCCAAGTGTTCACCCACCAGCAGCAGATCGGGTTTGAGATGCTGCACCAACTCCAAGCCCGCTGCCAGGGTGGTTGCCGCCCCCAGCAGCAGCTCAGGGCGCGGCAAGGGACCTGATAACAGACCGACCAGCAGGGGGCTGGGCAGACAGCAAACCCAGCGGCGCTCACCCAGGATTGGGGCCACCTGGGGCGGCAGCCCAGGCCAACGCAGAGAGGGGGACGGCTGGTCCATACCAATCAAGGCGGCGCTCAAGATTGTTGGCGGCGGCCCAGGCTTACGGCATCTTTCGATACGTGGATCCGCACCTCCAGACGTCTCGATTGTTCTCCAGAATCAACGACTGGTTGTTCAGTTTGCCTGCCCGCGTGCCGATGGCTTTTTTCGATTCCGACATCGTGCAGGAGGAAGCGCGGCGTCTATTCACCGATTACCAGCAACTGATGCAGTTGGGCAGTGATTACGGCAAGTTCGACCGTGAGGGCAAAAAGCTTTTCATCGCCCGCATGGAAGAAATGATGGATCGTTACAGGGTGTTCATGAAGCGCTTTGAACTCTCTGAAGACTTTCAGGCCAAGCTCACAGTCGAGCAGCTACGCACCCAGCTGGGCCAGTTCGGCCTTACCCCCGACAGCATGTTTCAGCAGCTCAACCAGACGCTGGAGCGCATGAAGAGCGAGCT
>JBBASD010000078.1:4485-11565 GCA_040399485.1 Cyanobium sp.
GGAGCTGCCTTCCTGGCTGAGCCGGGGCCTGGCCGATCTGTTTCCAGCCTCCCTGGAGCCCGGCGCCAGCCTTGATCCCCAACAAAGCCTGGGGGCCCGATTGGCAGAAGCCAGGCGCCAGGGCCGTCCCCTGCGCATCAAGCTCGGCATAGATCCAACGGGAAGTGATATTCACCTGGGCCATTCGATTTTGTTCCGCAAATTGCGGGCTTTTCAGGATGCCGGCCATACGGCTGTTCTAATCATTGGGGATTTCACCGCCCGTATCGGCGATCCCACCGGTAAAAGTGCCACCCGGGTGCAGCTCAGTGCCGCCGAAGTGGAGGCCAATGCCGAAACCTACCTGGTGCAACTGGGTCTGGGCCAGGATCCCGAGCGGGCCCTGCTCGATTTCACCACCCCTGGGAGGCTGGAGGTGCGGCGCAACAGCGAGTGGCTGACGTCCCTTGATTTGCCCCAGGTGATTGAACTGCTGGGCACCAGCACCGTCGGCCAGATGCTGGCCAAGGAGGATTTCGCCAACCGCTACGGCTCCGGCACTGCGATTGCCTTGCACGAATTTCTCTATCCGTTGCTGCAGGGCTACGACTCGGTGCAGGTGCAGGCGGATGTGGAGCTGGGCGGCACCGACCAGAAGTTCAATGTGGCCATGGGCCGCGACCTGCAGCGCCATTTTGGCCAGCGGCCCCAGTTCGGTTTGTTGTTACCGATCCTGCCGGGGCTGGATGGGGTGCAGAAAATGAGCAAAAGCCTGGGTAACACCGTGGGGCTGAAGGAAGCGCCCCTGGATATGTATTCCAAGCTGGAGAAGGTGCCAGACAACGTTGTCGACACTTATCTCACCCTGCTTACCGGTCTGGATCTGGCGGCGTTGCCAGAGAACCCGCGCGAGCGCCAGAAGGCCATGGCCCTGGCGATCACGGCGACCCGTCATACATTCGAGGAAGCTTTAAACGCTCAGAGTCAAGCGGGAATGATTGTTTCTGGCGGGGGAGTTACCTGGGTGACTCCCCCGACGACGTTTACACCTGGATCAGCTAGTGTAATTGATACTATGCAATCCGTGCCTTTAAGTACAATTGAATACCCGGTTAAAGCTTTTTTCCTACTAAAGGCTTTGGGTCTTTGCACTAGCAGCAGCGAGGCGCGCCGCCAGATCCAGGGGGGAGGCGTGAAGCTTGATGGTGAAAAACTCACCGATGCCAACCAGGAATTCCTGAATCCCGCCGAACTCCAGGGCAAGGTGCTGCAGCTCGGCAAAAAGACCTTCCGCCGTTTAGTCGGTAGCTGAACCCCGCGAGAGACTGGGCCGGCAGGCTCAGCATTCCCGCCTCGGCGCTATCAACATTCCAGACTTTCACGGGTGTCCACGCCCGTGACGGGATTGCGGCCACTGGCGGTGCGACAGAGGCGGACCTGGTCGGACCGATCCAGGAGCGCCCCACTGAAATCGGCATCGGTGACGTCGGCACCGGCAAAACTGCTGCCCGAGGCGATCACCCCGCTCAGGATTGCCCCCCGCAGGTTGGTGCCGCCCATGTCGACCCGATCCATCAGCACGTCGCTGAGGTCGGCACCGCTGAAATTGGACTTGGCAAAGGACCCCTGGGTGAAGATTGACCCGTGCAGATCGGCTCCACTGAAGTCGGCTTCGCGGGCGACGGCCCCCGCGAAGGAGCTTTCGGCGAGCTGTTGGCCATGGAAATCCTGGCCGCTTTGGTTGGTCAAGGTGTAATCGACCCGGTCAGCAAAGCTGGCCGCCGCCGGGCCGACGGTTCCCCCCAGAAGCATCAACAGGACAAAAACCAACCCGATCACCGGCTGCAGCCCTCTGGAGATCAGGGAGCCGGGCCGGTGTGGAGGGAAGGGGGGCATGCAGAGCCTGGGGGTGGGGTTGGAGAGGAAATCAGACCGTGGTGATCGGCACCCCCAGATGCTGGCTGATCCGATCAAGGGCTGCTTTTTCATTAGCCGTTACTTTCTCGCCACTGCCGAACAAGCCATTGCCGGCGGCTGCGGCCACGGCCTTGCAGCTGTCCACGATCAGCTGGGCGTATTGCTGACAGCATTCGGCATCGCCCTTGCTGCGGGCCAGGACCATGGCCTCGTCCACTTCGGCCAGGGCCTTGTCGAGCACCTTGCCGTTGCGCACGTCATCGACAGACACCTCCAGCTTTTCGGGCTTGATGCCCTGCTTGAGGGCCTCCTGATCAAACAGGCTGGCAATCAGGGGGTTGGAGGCATAGCGGCTGCCGGCCTGGGCGAGTTCGCGGCCCAGGGCAATGGCTTCCTGAGCACTGGAGAAGATGCCCATGTCCACGGCCATCACAGCCATGGCGGCGGACAGGGGACCGCCGAGGAGTTTGTTGCGTTCGTCGCTGGTCAGTTCGATGGCCATGAAGTGGGTGTCAATTGACACGGAGTTCATTCCAAGCATCGCCCGAAGCCACCTGGAACGTCACCCCGTTGCCGGGGCATCCAGATGGGGGATCACCGCCCCCAGCAGGTGCAGGGACCCGGCCACCACGGGCAGGGGTCCGGGACTCGCCACCAGCCACTCCAATCCCTCATAAGGGGTGGCCACCTCCCTGAGCTGGGGGGCGAGCTGGGGCCGCGCCGCGACCAGCTCAGCCCGGCTCCAGGAGGGCAGATCGGGCACGGGCACCAGGGCCACCTGGTCGCCTGGGCGAAGCAAGGCGTCCAGCAGCTCGGGGGCCTCTTTGGTGATTTGCATGCCCAGTAGCCAGCGCCGTGGTCTTACGTCTCCGCCGTCGCCACTGCCACTGCCACTGCCACTGCCGTGGCAAATGCCAAAGCCAGCTTCAGCCTCAGCCTGGAGGCGATCCAGCTCGTCGCGCAGGGCCTGGGCTCCCGGGGGATTGTGGGCGCCATCCAGCAGCAGGGGAAAGCCTCGAAACTGGCGCCGCTCCAGCCGCCCGGGCCAGCGGGCCGCCGCCAGACCCCGCTGGATGGCCTGGGGGGAAAGGGTCCACCCCAAAGCGTGCAGGGCTTCGGCCATCGCCACCGCAACCGCCGCGTTGCTGCGCTGCAGGTCGCCTGCCAAGCCCAGGCGCGGGCCCCCTGCGGCTGCGCTGGCCAGCGGCTCCACCCAGCGCAGGTTGCAGTCCCAGCGTTGCGCTTCCTGGCGCAGCACCTGGGCCACCTCGGGGGCCTGGGGGCCGCTGATGGCCACTCGGGCTCCGGCCATCACTGCTGCCTTTTCGCGGGCAATGGCCGCCAGGTTGTCCCCCAGCAGTTCGCAATGGTCCATGCCGATGGGCCCAAAGCCGACCACCGCCCTGTGGGGGTGGGCCGTGGTGGCATCCAGCCTTCCCCCCACTCCCACCTCCAGCACCACCAGGGGCAGCCCCTCGGCCGCGAAGCGATCGAAGGCGGCTGCGGTGAACAGCTCGAAGGGGGAGAGGCCATGGCGCTGGGCGATGGCCTGCCAGCGGCCCAGATCAGCGCGCAGGGTGTCTGCGTCGATCCATGCGGCTTCAAGTTGGATGCGTTCGCACCAGCTAACTAGGTGAGGCGAGCGATAGATGCCGCAGCGCCAGCCCGCCGCCAGCAGGATGTAATGGAGTTGGGTGGCGATCGAACCTTTGCCATTGGTGCCTGCCACCTGAGCGGCGGCAAAACGCCGTTCGGGATTGCCACCGTCGGCCAGGGCTGCCTGCATCCGATCGAGACCCAGCTTGATGCCTCGGCCGGCGAAAGGTAGCAGCAGGTCATCCAGGTCAACCGGGGGCGGCAGCGAACCTGGGGACAGGGATTTCTCAGCCAAACGGAGAGCGTGCGGCTGAGGCCGCCAGGCTTTCGATAGCACGCTCCAACCTTTCGACCATCTCATGGAGATGGGTTGATTCGATCACCAGGGGTGGCACGAAGCGCACGACGCGGGGCCCGGCGGGCACCAGCAGCAGCCCCTCGGCGATAGCGGCCTTGACGAGCTCTGGTGCCGTGACGGTTCCCTCGCGCAGGACCAGGCCCTGCAGCAGGCCCCAGCCACGGTTGCTTTCCAGCAGGGTGGGGTGACGCTCAGTCAAGGCCCCGAGCAGGGCCCTGAGTTCGGCTCCACGCGCTTGCACCTTGGCCAGCAGGCCCCGTCGCTCAATCTCAGCTAGGACGGTGAGGCCAGCTCGGCAGGAGAGGGGGTTGCCCCCGAAGGTGCTGGCGTGGTCTCCGGGTTGGAAATGGTCAAAGGGGGCCTTGACCGCTAGGGCACCGATGGGAACGCCGCCCCCCAGACCCTTGGCCATGGTGAAGGCATCGGGCTCGACCCCCAGGGTTTCGTAACCCCACCAGCGACCGCTGCGGCCGACGCCGATTTGAACTTCATCAAATATCAGCAAAATGTTGTGGGCATCACACAACTGGCGTAGCCGCTGGAAGAAGGCCGGATCGCCGGGGTTGACCCCCCCCTCACCCTGCAACGGTTCGATCAGTACGGCCGCCACGCGGGGTTCTTCGGCTTCGCAAGCTGCCAGCAGGTTCTCGAAACTGGCGATGTCGTTGTACTTGAAGTAGCGGAATCCCTGCACCATGGGCTCAAAGCCGGCGTGGTAGCGGGGTTGGCCGGTGGCGGTCACCGCCGCCAGGGTGCGGCCGTGGAAACTGGCCTCGGCCGTGAGGATGAGGGGTTCGGCAATGCCTCGCACGCGATGGCCATGCTTGCGGGCCAGCTTGATTGCCGCCTCATTGGCCTCGGCGCCGGAGTTGCAGAAAAAGAAGCGATCGGCACAGCTGATCTGCCGCAGGGCAGCCGCCAACTGCTCCTGTTCCGGAATGCGGTAGAGGTTGGAGACATGTTGGAGCTTGTCGAGCTGCTCGAAAAGGGCCTGGCGCAGCACCGGATCGCTGTGCCCCAAGGTGCAGACTGCGATGCCGGCGACCGCATCTAGGAACTTGTTCCCTTGGCTGTCCCAGACCCAAACCCCCTGACCTCGCACCAGTTCGAGGGGGTATCGGGCATAGGTGTCCATCACCGCAGAGGGGATGGCAGGGATGGGAGCGGTGGGACTCGAACCCACATGCCCGAGGGCGCTCGATTTTGAGTCGAGTCCGTCTACCAATTCCGGCACGCTCCCTGTGACGCCACTGTACGGGCTCGTCAGTTGGGGTCGACGACGCGGCGGATCGAAGCGCCGACACCGTTGAGCCGCTCTTCAAGGGCGGCATAGCCGCGGTCCAGGAATTCCAGACCCATCACCGAGGTGATGCCGTCGGCCGCAAGTCCAGCCAGCACCATGGCGGCCGAAGCGCGCAGGTCGGTGCCCTGGACCGGGGCGCCGCTGAGGCGGGCAACACCCTCAATGCAGGCCGTGTTGCCCTGCAGTCGAATCGAGGCCCCCATCCGTTGCAGTTCAGCGACGTGTTGAAGGCGGTTTTCGAAGATGTTTTCCACCACCATGCTGGTTCCCTGGGCGGTGGCCAACAGGCTCATGAAAGGGGCTTGCAGGTCGGTGGGGAAACCAGGGAAGGGCTGGGTGCGCAGGTCAACCGCCTGGACGGCTTCGGCGCGGATCCGCAGGCCCTTTCCTTCAACCTCCAGTTTGCAGCCGGCGTCTTCCAGTTTGGTGAGCACCGCTTTGAGGTGTTCGGGGATCACGGGGGTAACCAGCAGATCGGAGCGGGTGATGGCGCCTGCCAGCAGCAAGGTGCCCGCTTCGATGCGGTCGGGAATCACGGCGTAATCAGCACCATGGAGCTGATCGACACCATCGATGACGATGGAGGGTGTGCCGGCGCCCCGAATCCGACCGCCCATGGCGATCAGCAGGTTGGCCAGGTCGACTACTTCTGGTTCTTGGGCGGCATTTTCGATGGTGGTTTCGCCTTCGGCGAGCACCGCGGCCATCATCAGGGTTTCGGTGGCACCGACGCTGGGGCAGTCCAAGTGGATCTGGCCGCCGGTGAGGCGACGGCGACGGCCCGGCACAACGGCCGTCACGACGCCGTGATCGATGGTGACTTGAGCGCCGAGGGCCTTGAGGCCCTTCACATGCTCAACAACCGGGCGGGAGCCGATTTGGCAGCCGCCGGGCAGGGGCACCTGGGCCATCCCCATGCGGGCCAGCAGGGGGCCGATGCAAAAAAAGCTGGCCCGCAGGGTATTGACCAGCTCGTAGGGAGGAGCGGCTTGGGTGATGTTGTCGCCGTCCAGGTCGATGATTTCGCCGCCCCTTACCACCCGCACACCAAGGGCGGCCAAGATTTCGCCCATGGCAGCGATGTCGGTGAGACGGGGCACATTGCGCAGCCGCAGGGTCTCCCGGGTCAGGAGGCAGGCGGCCATCAGCACAAGGGCAGAATTCTTGGCCCCGTTGACCTTGATCTCGCCGCTCAAGCGTTCACCGCCGGTGATTTCAAGCCTGGGCTGAACCACGATTTTGGCGGGAGCGGCGAGGAGGGTCATGGGGTGGGGATTGCCGACAGGTTTATCAAGAAACGAATCTTGACAATGATCCAGGCCAACGTCTAGGGGGTCGCCGTTGGAACTGTCTGATGATTCTGGCTGCTTTAGGGCCATTGGCAAGGACCGTGATGTCGTAAAGTTTTTGGATCGGTGCATTCTTTGCGCTGAGTCGCCCGCGGATGTGGCGGAATCGGTAGACGCGCTAGTTTCAGGTACTAGTGACAGCGATGTCGTGGGAGTTCAAGTCTCCCCATCCGCATGATTTTCCCCCAATGATTGTTATCAAAATCTCAAACGCTTCCGATGTGATTGCGGCCAAGATGGGTCGGCTCTTCGAAAGCCTTACTCCCGACCAATTCGACCGCGACAAGGTTGAGGATGTTTTGATCAACAAGTTGATTGAACAACTTGCCATGGAGGGAATCAGTGGTGAGGTGGCAGCCGTTCGGGGCATGACCATGGAGGCCAAGCAGCTCCTCATCGAGGAGCATCTCCATGTCAGGCACCACGAGTTTTTCTGAGGACAGTGCTGAGCCCCTGGTGCTTACCAGCCGCCGCAATCCCCTGGTCGCCCGGCTCCGGGAACTCCATACCCCTGCCGGCCGCAGCCGGCAGGGCTTGCTGTTATTGGAAGGCACCCATCTGGTCCAGGAGGTGGTGCG
>JBBASD010000079.1:0-11508 GCA_040399485.1 Cyanobium sp.
CAAGGCCAGCATCGTCAGCTGAGCTTGCATTTGCTGGGGGAGTGAGCCTGCGGTGTCAGTCACAATCACGGACTGAGCAAAGAAATTGTTTGCCTGCCGCCATGGCAAGCACCCAACCCATATCCCATCATCTCAACAACTGCCAAACGGTATTACTTCTGTGGTTGGACTGCTGTTCTCGGAATTGGCCTGCGGGGTCTGGTTATGCCAACAGCACCGGCCTCGACCAAGGAAATTTCGCTCCGCTCTTCCTGTTCCTTCGAACGCTGCCCCTGAGTGGCAGGCAAGGAGCCTGCGGTGGTGGAGAAGAGGGCTGGAGGTGGCCTGTCCACTCGAGGGCCCTGTTGGGCGACTACGTAATGTTGGTTCTCAAACAGTCGTATTTCTCACGGCTACGGCGGAATGCTTCTTCCGCCCCTTCAATGATGACGAGAACAGCCTTGATTGCTGATGCTCAGTCAAGCTTACCGCAAGCAAGCGCAACGCCTTTGCCGTTGCGGACTTCAAAATCATTGACTATGTTAGCATCTGCATCTATCAGCAGATTGGCACTGTGCGCAGCCAAGATGAGTCGGCGCTTTGATTTGGCTTTCTCAGTATTGGAATTAGCTCCCGGAAAACATAGTTGATTTCCAACTCAATCTCGGGCCGATCGATCACCAACGGTCCTCTTCCTGCACCAGCAGCTATGCAAAGGCCATGAATGGGATTCTGGCCCGCATTCAGGAAGGCGATTGGAGCATCTTCTATCTGCTTCCACTTGCCTCGAATGGTCCATTATTGATTGGGTCGAAATGGCGGTGGAAGCCGGTCCTCAGGGAAGCGACGCCTGCACAAGGCCAACAGCACAACTACCAACAGGAGATCTGCATGCGGCTGCAAACGTGGTGCCTCAACCCACCGAGTTCCGAGATACCGTTGGCGGCCATGCTGACCCATGAACGGGGCTGGGCCAGCCGCTGTACCACTTCCCCGTCGCTAGGAGAAGAGAAGGAATGGCAGCGAACTGGCAAGAGGTACTGCAACGCGCTGGTGATTTATCAAGTTTTTTCAGCGGGACCTGGATGATGCTTACCTGGGCGGAGAACACAATGGCGGCAAGCCTGGTCGGGGATCAGAGAACAAGGTGTCGATCGTCGCAGCAGTCTCCCTTGATGAGGCTGGTCACCCCATTCACGTGAAGGACACCTTGGCACGAGGATGGGAGGTGATCTCCGATGGGCTGGCTTGCTTCCGTGCTGTGGCAGAGGTGGGCTGCCTTCATCAGCCAGTGGTCGTTAATGGCCGCCATCCCAAAGATCTGCCTGATTCCCGCTGGATTAACACCGTGATCGCTACCTGGGTGCCTTCTGTTATCGGTTCAATCGTCGCTTCAACCTGGAAGAGATGACGGGGAGAATCCTCCAGGCCACCTGCAATTACACCGCAAGGCCCGAGCGACTCCTGAGGGGTGCGGAGCTTGGTACCTAATCAAGCGGCAGTTCACTTCGCTGAACACACTATGGGGTTGCCCCAATTCAAACGTTAACCGCCCGGCGCTCGAAGAGAAGCGGGCGGTTGAAATAGCAGAAGCCGGGAGCGGAGCTTGTCTGTGAATTCGCTGCTCTCCTTGCCTCCTTCTGATTTGAATCGTTAGTCACAGAGGTGGCACATATGGAAGGAGACCTTTCCTGCGTCCCCCCCTCCCCCCTTGTGCCCCCATCCGCCCCAGAACCCTCGCCGCCGTCTGCCGGCAGCGAGGAGCCCCCGGATCCGCCAGAATTTGCTTCAACGCCGCGCCCCTGGTCCGGTCTCGACCGCCTCGGCCTCGACCGGCTCGGTCTCGACCGGCTCGGTCTGACCCAGACCATCGGCGGTCTTGTCCTCGGCCTGATCGCCCTGTTTTCCTCCTATGACCACATCACATTCGCCGGCCGCAACGTCCCCCTCCAGCAGCAATGGGGAATCCCCCTCATCGCTGCCTCGGTGGCGACAGTTTTTGTCGATGCTCAACTGGCGTCGCGATCCCGGCTACGAGCAGCGCGTGATGCAGCACGAGCTGCGCATGCTGCAGTACGAGCAGCGCAAGATGCAGCACGAATTGCGGATGAAACAACTGAAGAGCGAGATCGAGCAGATCAAGAAAGAAACCGAGCAGCTGAGGCGCGAGAACGCCAGGCTCAGGATGCTGAACGCCAAAACGAAGAACTTGCTCTCCTACGTCGATCAGCACTGCTTTCCGCCCGAGTCCAACTCGACCCCAATCCCACCAATCGAGCCCGGCTCCAGTTATTCCTGACGCTGATGGCGAACAGGGATGGGACAGAGGAGTAGCGATGGTGGCACTGATTGATGGGACCTCTGCCCTCTTCACCCGTTCTGTATTTCCTCCAGCCACCCGCGCCGCAATAGCGCATTAATTGCAGCGGCCACCAGCCCCGCCCCCCCCCGGCTGCCCTCCAGCCGGATCTGGGGCAGGCCACTGGCAGCCAGGCGCTGCTTGCTGGCATCCACGCCGACAAAGCCCACCGGCATGCCGATCACCAGGGGGGGCGGGGCCACGTTGCCGGCGGCCACCAGATCGAGGAGGCGCTCAAGGGCGGTGGGGGCGCTGCCGATCAGCACCAGGGCGCCCGGATGGGCGTGCAGGGCGTTGGCCAGGGCGGCGGCAGTGCGGGTGTCGGCGGCGGGGGCCACGGCCGGTGCCCACTCCAGCAGCGTGTGCACCGGATTGGCGTAGGTGCGGCGGGCCATGGGGGCCACGGCGGCGGCGGCCATGGCGGTGTCGGTGAGGATCGGCGCCCCGGCCCGCAGGGCGGCGATACCGGCAGCGCAGGCGCCGGGGCTGAAGCGCAGATCGCTGGCCAGACTGAGATCGCCGCCGCTGTGCACCAGACGCTCCAGCACATCCTGCTCGTGGGCCTCCAAGCCGGTATCCCCCAACCAGCCGTGGATCAGGCGGATGCTTTCAGTGAAGATCGGGTGATCAAGCCCAGAGCCACCGGAGCCACCAGAGCCATCGATGGAATCACCAGCCGGCGCGGACATGGGCCAACGATTGCGTGTGGGTTCCCCCTGAGACTCTCAGACCCCTGATCCTGCTGCCGGCCCTCGGTCTGACTGGCTACCCACCCATCCGATGATCGCTCCACCGCCGCAGCCCGGCCATGCCCATCCACCTCTATTGGGGCGACGACGAGGCGGCCCGCAACCGGGCCGTGGAAAGCCTGGTAGCAAGCCTGCTGGATCCGGCCTGGGCCAGCCTCAACCTCAGCCGCCTCGATGGCAACGACCCCGCCCAGGCCCTGCGCGCCTTGGAGGAGGCCCGCACGCCGCCCTTCGGCGCCGGTGCCCGGGTGGTGCTGCTGCAACGCCAACCCTTCTGTGCTGCCGGCTCGGCCGAGCTGGCGGCGGCCCTGGAGACCGCCCTGGCCCTGATCCCCCCCGACTGCCATCTGCTGCTGGTCAGCCCCGGCAAACCGGATGCCCGCCTGCGCAGCACCAAGGCGATCAAGGCGGTGGCCAAGGAGCAGAGTTTTGCCCTGCCCGCCATCTGGGATGGCGGCGGCCAGGTGGAGCTGGTGGCCCGCACCGCAGCCGAACTGGGCCTCAAACTGGAGCCAGCGGCGGCGGCGGCCCTGGCGGAGGCCATCGGCAATGACAGCGCCCGCCTGGCGAACGAACTCGAAAAGCTGTCCCTCTATGTCGGAGATGGGGCCCCCATCACCAGCCGCGCCGTGGCGGACCTGGTGGTGGGCCACAGCGGCAGCGGCCTGGCGGTGGGGGATGCGCTGCTGGCGGGAAAGCCCGCCGAGGCCATCGCCCTGGTGGATGGCCTGTTGGCCGCCAATGAACCCGCCCTGCGGCTGGTGGCGGGCCTCGCCAGCCAAATCCGCGGCTGGCTTTGGGTGTCGCTCCTGGAGAAAAGCGGCGAGCAGGACGCCAACGTGATCGCCAAGGCGGCCGGCATCGCCAACCCCAAGCGGATCTACGTGATGCGCAAGCAGATCCGCGGCCGCTCCCCCGAGCGCCTGCTGACCCTGCTGGGCCAACTGCTGGAGGTGGAAACGGCCTTGAAGCGGGGCGTTGAGCCCGGCGCCGCCTTTCGCGACGGTTTTCTGCTGACGGCCGAAGCCCAGGCCCCCCCACGCCACGGGCCTGGATAATCGAAGCCAAGTGCTTGCGGCGCTCAGCGATGGCCTTATTGGTGCAGAAGTTCGGCGGCACCTCGGTGGCCGATGTGGAACGGATCGGCAACGTGGCCCGTCGCATCGCCCAGTGCCGCCAGGACGGCCATGATCTGGTGATCGTGGTGTCCGCCATGGGCCACACCACCGACGAGCTCACGGCCCTGGCCCGTGCCATCAGCCCCCAGCCGCCCCAGCGAGAAATGGACATGCTGCTGGCCACCGGCGAGCAGGTCTCTATCGCCCTGCTGTCGATGGCCCTCCAGGCCCTGGGGGTGCCCGCCGTCGCCATGACCGGCACCCAGGCCGGCATCGTCACCGAATCCACCTTCGGGCGGGCCCGCATCCTTGAGATTCGCACCGATCGGCTGCGACGCCTTCTCGATGAAGGCCAGGTGGTGGTGGTCGCCGGCTTCCAGGGCACCAGCAGCGGCGTGGCCGGCACCCCGGAGATCACCACCCTGGGCCGCGGTGGCTCGGACACCTCGGCGGTGGCCCTGGCCGCCGCCCTCGGCGCCGACGCCTGCGAGATCTACACCGATGTGCCCGGCGTGCTCACCACCGATCCGCGCCGGGTGGCGGATGCCCAGCTGATGGAATCGGTGAGCTGCGACGAAATGCTGGAGCTGGCCAGCCTGGGGGCGGCCGTGCTGCATCCGCGCGCCGTTGAGATCGCTCGCAACTACGGCGTGCCGCTGTGGGTGCGCTCCAGCTGGAGCGACAGCCCGGGCACCCGGCTCACCAGCGGCCCACCCCGGGCGATCGGCAGCGAGGGGCTGGAGCTGGGGCGGCCGGTGGATGGGGCCGAACTGCAGGACGGCCAGGCAGTGCTGGCCCTGGCCCATGTGCCCGACCGCCCCGGGGTCGCCGCCGACCTGTTCGAAGCCCTGGGGGCGGCCGGCCTCAACGTCGATCTGATCGTGCAATCCAGCCACGAGGCCGCCAGCCACGAGTCCGCCGGCAACAAGGAAGCAAGCAATGACATCGCCTTCACCGTGGCCGATGCCGAGCTGGAGACCGCCCGGGGCGTCTGCGAAGCCCTGCTGGCCTCCCTGCAAGCCGATGGCGCCACGCTCAGCAGCGAAGGGGGGATGGCCAAGATCAGCATCGCCGGCGCCGGCATCATGGGGCGCCCTGGCATGGCGGCCCGCCTGTTCGACACCCTGGCGCGCCTTGGCATCAACCTGCGCCTGATCGCCACCAGCGAGGTCAAGGTGAGCTGTGTGGTCGATCGCGAGCTGGGCAGCCGCGCCCTGCGGGCGGCGGCGGCGGCCTTTGAATTGGGGGAGAAGCAACTGCGCGACGGCCCCCTGCCGGCCGATCCCCTGGCGCCGGCGGTGCGGGGCGTGGCCCTGGATCGGGACCAGGCCCAACTGGTGGTACGCCGCGTTCCGGACCGCCCCGGCTCGGCGGCCCTCGTCTGCCGGGCCCTGGCCGACGCCAGCATCAGCCTGGACGGAATCGTCCAGTCCGAGCGCACCCATAGCAGCGGCGACCAGCGCAGCCGGGACATGAGCTTCACCCTGCGGCGCGACGACCGGCCCGGGGCCGAACGGGCCCTGGCGCCGGTCCTGGCCCAATGGCCCGGCGCCTGGATCGAGGAGGGTCCCGCCATCGCCCGCATCAGTGCCGTGGGGGCGGGCATGGCCTGCACCGCCGGCACTGCGGCGCGCATGTTCCGGGCCCTGGCGGCGGCGGGCATCAACATCGAGATGATCGCCACCAGTGAAATCCGCACCAGTTGTGTGGTGGCGGAATCCGAGGGCATCCGCGCCCTGCAGGCGGTCCATGACGCCTTCGCCCTCGGGGGCGAGACGCTGCACCGGGCGGAGGGCAGCGAAGCGCCCGCCGCCGGGGGGCCTTAGACGAAGGCGAACTGCCCTTCCGGCACCACACCATTACCCTCGGCGACGGCGGCGGCCATGGCCTGCTCCACACCCCGGGCCTGATCCAGCAGGTGGGCGGCAAAGATGTCGCGATTCACCGCCGTGTTACTGGCCTGGAAGTAAGAACCGTGGGCGCAGCCCAGGTCGTAACCCCAGAGGCGTTTGGAACAGGTGGTGGGCAGCAGGTTCAGGTATTCGCGGCTGACGGGGAAACGGCGGGTCAGGGAACCGCCCACCAGATCCCCCTGGGCATCCAGGTTGATCCAGCTGTTGGCCAGGGATGGGAAGGGAGCACGACCCCCCTGGGGCGGCCGGTTGGCCGGGCGCAGCGTTTCCTGCACCGGGCCGATCGAGAGGGCGCTGCCCACCGTGAAGAAATGGGCGACCCGCCCCGGCCGGGGGCGAGCCTCCAGCTCCCGCAAGCCTTCGTAGGCGACCACCGTGCCCCAGCTATGGGACATCACATCCACCGTGACACCCGCATCCAGCAGGGGACCAACCTTGCTGGTGAAACGGTCCAGGATCTGACGGCGCATGCCCTCATTGAGCATGTAGACCAGAAAGTCATCCAACCCGTCCAGGAAGCCCCGGGTGGCGGGGCGTTGCTCCATGCCAAGGCCGCGGGGGGCCTCGCGATCGCCGCGATCTTCAATCACCTCCAGGATCGAGGCGCGCAGAGCCTCAGCCCTTGGCCCCTGGGCCCCGTGGGCCTGGGCATCCGCCAAGCTGCGGCTGTTGACCAGATCGCTCCAGACCACCTCAATGCGACCCTGCCCGAGGGTGCTGGGTTCGAACAGCCCGCCGACATGGGGGCTCAGGGCATTCCACCAGTTGTTCGAAAACCCTTCCCCATGCTTGCCGATGCCATGCACATTCACGAGCACCCGCTTCACCGCGCCAGGGCCGCGCCCCGCCTCGGCGACCAGCTCCTCGGCCCCCCCGGCCAGCCCCGCCTGGGCGCTGGCTTCCAGGGCCATGACGGTATCGAGCAACTTCATGTAGGCCTCGATCAAGCGCTCCTGGACCGGGGCCATGGAGCGGCCAGCCGCAACAGGGCCCGGGGAACCCGAAGCTGACACCGCCGTCACAACAGGAGTGACGATCGACGATGCCAAGCCACCACCGCGTCCAAAGATTGGTCCGCTCAGGGCTTTGCCCTCATGAACCGGCACCTGCTCGTATCCGGATTTCAAGGAAGCGGCCACGGCTTTGATCAAGCTTTGGCTGTCCAGATCGGGGTGGGCTTTAAGGGCCTGGCAGAGGTAATAGGTGAAGGCACCGCTAAAAGTGCCATTGATATAGGCGTCTGCCGCGGTCTGGGTCTCCTGGCAGGCCATCAAATTCAGGTTGAGATCCGCAGCGCGGCGAAGCTTGGATGGTTTCGTCGCCCTTGAAACCACCGCGCGGGATCCATCCAGACCCAGGTCCGGAGGTATCAGGAAGCGATTGACGCTGACCTGGGTCTCAGACACAGTCCCCTCCGACCCCACGCTCCTGCTGGCCTGGCTGGCCTGGGAGGGACTCACAAGCATGTCGTGAACCATGCCCCTGGAATCCATGACGGGAATGGCACGGCTGCTGCCACCGGAATGGCAGGTGTCCTTAACGATAATTAGATTGGCATCACGCCGCACCTGGCGCACCCATTCGTACCACTCATCATCAAGAATATAAGTATTGGGATCATCAAAATCCATGTCATAGAGACAGGTGATTTCATCGCGGCCATCGGTTTCGTCGCCATTTTGATCGCGCACGTTGGAGCCGTGGCCTGAAAAATGGAACACCAGCGTGTCGCCTGGAGCGGCCCCCGCTGTCAACCATTGCCATTCCTGTCTCACCCTTGATTTGACGCCCTCGGCATCCCGCAGCAAATGGATGTCCTCGGGGCGAAAATCAAACTGACGGACCAGGAGATCCCGCAGGGACTGCGCATCATTCACACAGCCACGAAGGGGCTGTTTAGAATAGGCATTAATGCCACAAAGAAGTGCTTTGCGTACCATGAAAGGCGGCCTCAAGGGACAACTTTGTCCTAGGACGGTCGCCAGCCAAGCAATAGCGAAAGCCGGTCATTCTTCGTAATTCAAACAAAGTTGCACCTTATTAATCTGCAACGACCCATCCACCCCCAGCGGAGCCTCTCCCCATGATCCCAGGCCAGGTCCAAAGCAGCAACACGGCCCTGGCCCTGTTCGACCAGTTAGCGCCCGTCACCCCAGCCGAGCTGCTGGGGGACTGGCGCGGGCAGGGCCTGGCCACGGGCCATCCCCTCGATGGGGTGCTGGAGGCCTGGCATTGGCATGGCAAACGCTTCCTCAGCACCGAGGCCGTCCATCCCCTGATCTTCGCGGCGGCGGGCGGCCGGCGCATCAGCGTCGATCCGAACTGGGTGCCGATGGCCCTGCTGCGGGCCCCCTGGGTGGGCCGCCTGGCACCCCTTGGGGTGCTGGCTCCCTGGCTGCTGCCCCTGCTGGCGACTGAAAAGCCCCGGGCGCGGCTGCGGCAGCTCTGCTACCGCGATCGTCTCAGTAGTGCAATGGTCTACGACAGTCTCCCCATCATCGATATCTTCAGACGTCTGGATGCCAACAGCCTGCTGGGCTTGATGGACGCCAGGGGGCTGGAGCAACCCTTTTTCTTCACTCTGCACCGAGAAGTCGCCATCAAGGGCGACCCCGCCCCGGCTTCCGCCCCCTTACCGGTGGCTGGCTGGCGCCTTGAGTAGGTTGAGAAGCCTGAAAGCGCCGCTCGGCCGACTGCCCTGTGCCTCGATTCAGCCGTTGGTGGCTCCCTGTCTTAGCCGCTGGCCTGCTGCCTTTCGGGGGCCTGCTGGCGGGCTGCCAAGCGCAGCGCCAGCCCCCAGCCGCCACGGCGGTGGCTCCACGACGGGTTTCGGCCCTGGGCCGGATCGAACCCGAAACCAAAATCCGCAAGGTGGCCATCTCCAACTCCCTCAGCGGTGATCGGGTGCAATCGCTGCTGGTGGAGGAAAATCAGCTCGTCAAGCTGGGCCAGCCCCTGGCAATCCTGAACAGCCAGGGCAGTCTCAAGGCCGCCCTCGATGAGGCCGAAGGCCAAGTGGCCATTGCCCGCAGCAAGTTGGAGCAGGTGCGGGCGGGAGCGAAGCAGGGGGAAATCGATGCCCAGCGCTTCAAAATTGAAAGCCTGCAGCACAAGTTGACCGGTGAAAAACTGGCCCAGGACCAAAACGTGGCCAGCAAATTGGCCAAGCTCAACGAAGCCAGCATCGAGGCCAAACGCTACGACCAGCTGTTCAGCGCCGGGGGCTCCTCTGAGCTGGAAAGGGACCGCTATCGAACCAGGGCCACCACCAGCCGCGCCGAATACCAGCAGGCCCTGGAAACCCGCGAAGGCACCCTCAGCACCCTCAGATCCCAGATCGCCAGCGAACAACAAACCCTGGCCAAAATCACCGAGGTGCGCGGCGTTGATGTGGTGGCCGCCGAAAGTGAGCTTAAAAAGGCCATGGCCTCCCGTGACCGGGCCAAGCAAGAACTCTCCTACGCCACAGTCGTTGCGCCCCAAAATGGCACGATCCTGAAAATCAACGCCCGCCCCGGAGACAAAGTCGGCGATGATGGTCTACTCGAAATGGCCGACATCAGCCGCATGGTGGTTGTAGCAGAGGTCTATCAAACAGACATGCGTGACATATATACAGGCCAGAAGGCGACCATCAGCGCCGACGGTTTCCAGGGAAGTGTCCAGGCCAACGTCTATCAAATCAACTCTCAAGTACAGCGCCAAAGTGTTTTCAGTGGCGAACCAGGAGAAAACCAAGATCAACGGGTCTTTGAAGTGAAATTACGCATCGAATCGACCCCAGCCATTGCCGAACGCATCCGCCATGCCTCCAACCTGCAGGTAAATGTGATCTTTGATCCAACCGATCAGGAAGCAGCCAAGCCATGATCAGGTCCCTACAAAAGATTCTGAAGCGAACACCGGTGGCCTGGTTACAGACCACCAACAACCCTACGAAGTTACTGATCGGCGTTGCCGGAGTCAGCTTTTCCAACCTATTGATGTTCTTTCAACTGGGGTTGATGGACAGTCTTTATAACAGCCAGCGCAAACCAATCGATAACTTTCAGGCCGACTTGGTGATGGTCAGCAGCAAATACAGCAATCTTGGGGCCCTGCAGGAATTTCAACGCAGCCAGCTGTATCAGGTTATGGGGGTTGCTGGCGTGGAATCGGTTGCGCCCTTGCGCATCAGCCGCGCCAACTGGATTACTCCTTCCACGCGCCAATCCTATGATATTTCCGTATTCGGGGTTGACCTGGCTAAACCTTCCCTTGGCTTTGCGGAGATCGAAAAAAACCGTAGCCAGCTCAGGATTCTGCGCAACGCTCTGTTCGATAGAAATTCCAAAAAACAATACGGCGACATCCAAAAAGTCGTCAGCAAAGATGGCAAAGCTTTGCTAGAAATTAGCGGCAGGCAAATACGCATTATTGATACTTTTACCATGGGAGCCACGTTCGCTGCTGAAGCCAATCTGATCACCTCAGACAATACCTATCTTTATTTATTCCCCAAGGCTGATCCGCGCAAAATCCAGGTGGGCCTGATCAAGCTCAAACCCGGTGCCAACCCCCAGCTTGTCAAAAACACGATTAATTCCTTCATCAGCAAGGACGTTCGCATTGAAACCCGCGAGGGACTCTCCAAGCTGGAGGTCGACTATTGGCGACGCAATTCATCCGTTGGCTTCATCTTCTCCTTAGGCGTTCTGGTGGGCTTCATTGTTGGCAGCATCATTGTCTATCAGATTCTGTTTGGTGATGTCATGAATTCCCTGCCCCAGTACGCCACCCTTAAGGCGATGGGCTATCGAGACAGCTACGTTATTAGTATCGTCATCCAGCAATCGGCTATTTTGGCCCTGGTGGGCTTTGTCCCCGGGCTCCTGCTTTCGATGGGCCTTTATTCGCTGCTGGCCACCGTCACCAAACTCACCGTCTTGATGACAACCACTCGGGCCCTGCAGGTGCTGGCGCTCACCTTCGTGATGTGCGTGGGCTCCGGCACCCTGGCCACCCGCAAACTGGTCCGACTGGATCCCGCCGATGTCTTTTGAGGCCGCTGCCCCCAATCCGGTGGCCGGGGAATCCAGCGCTGAACCGATCATCTCCCTCAAGCACGTCAACCACTGGTTTGGCAGCGGCGATGAACGCAAACATGCCCTCAAGGACATCAGCCTGGACATTTATCCAGGCCAAATCATCATTTGCACCGGCCCCTCCGGCTCCGGCAAAACCACCCTGCTGACCATGCTCGGCGGCTTGCGCTCCTGTCAAGACGGCAGCCTGCGCATCCTTGGCCAAGAACTGCTGGGGGCCAGTAAAGAACAACTGGCCCAGCTGCGCCTGAACGTCGGCTTCATCTTCCAGGCCCACAACCTGATGATGTTTCTAAATGCCCGCCG
>JBBASD010000080.1:0-4387 GCA_040399485.1 Cyanobium sp.
CAATCGGAAACCCTCTCCAAGGTGCTCTATCCCAACGACGAGCTGGAACAGGGCAAGCGGTTGCGGCTCAGTCAACAAATTTTCTTTGTGAGCTGCTCGTTGCAGGACATGTTCCGGATTCTCAAGGGGCAAGGCCTGCCGGTCAGCGACTTCCACCGCAAATATGCGATTCAACTCAATGACACCCATCCCGCCATCGCAGTGGCGGAGTTAATGCGGCTGCTCATTGATGAGCATGGCTTGGACTGGGATTCGGCCTGGACCATCACCACGGCCACGATCAGCTATACCAACCACACCCTTTTACCGGAAGCACTTGAGGCCTGGAGCCTGGAACTGTTTCAACAACTGCTGCCCAGACAGTTGGAGATTATCTATGAAATCAATGCCCGCTTCCTCAAGGTGGTGCGCCTGCGCCATCCCGGCAACCCAGCCCTGCTGGAAAAGCTTTCCCTGATCGAAGAAGGTCCCCAGCGGCGGGTGCGCATGGCCCACCTGGCCGTGGTGGGCAGCCACAAGGTGAACGGTGTGGCCCAGCTGCACAGCGAGCTGCTGCGCAAAGACCTGTTCCATGATTTCGCCACCCTCTGGCCAGAGCGGTTCACCAACATCACCAATGGGGTCACCCCCCGCCGCTGGCTCGCCGTCGCCAATCCCCCCTTGGCCGACCTGCTCGACGCCAGCCTGGGCGAGGGCTGGCGGCGCGATCTGGATGCCCTGAAGGGCCTGGAGCCCCTGGCCCAAGACCCCGCCTTCCTGGAGCGCTGGCAGGGGGTGCGTCGCCAGGCCAAAGAACGGCTGGCGGCCACGATCCGCCAAGACTGTGGTGTGCTCGTCGACCCGGCCAGCCTCTTCGATGTCCAGGTCAAACGCATCCACGAATACAAGCGCCAGCACCTTGCGGCCCTGCATCTGGTCGAGCGTTACCTGCGGCTGCGGGCCGGCGAAGATCTGCCGGCGCGCACGGTGATCTTCGGCGGCAAGGCAGCTCCGGGCTATGCGATGGCCAAGTTGATCATTCGACTGATCGTGGGCATCGCCGACATCGTCAATATCGATCCGGCCATGGGGGGTCGCCTCAAGGTGGTCTTTTTACCCAACTTCAACGTGAGCTTGGGCCAGCGCATCTACCCCGCCGTCGACCTCTCGGAGCAAATTTCCACCGCCGGCATGGAGGCCTCAGGCACCGGCAACATGAAAATGGCCCTCAACGGCGCCCTGACCATCGGCACCCTCGATGGCGCCAATGTCGAGATCAGAGAGCAGGTGGGTGCGGACAACTTTTTCCTCTTTGGCCATACGACTGCCGAGCTCGCCGCCATCAACCGCAATGGTTACCACCCGATGCCCTGGCTGGAGAACGACCCCGTCACCAAAGAGGCCATTGACCTGATCGGTTCGGGTCATTTCAGCGAAGGGGACCGGCAACTGTTCCATCCCCTGCTGGCCAATCTCTGCGGCCATGATCCGTTTCGGGTGATGGCCGATATCGGCGACTATCGTCGCGCCCAGAATGAAGTTGATGCGGTCTGGCCCGACCAGCAACGTTGGAGCACGATGTCGGTGCTGAACACCGCCCGCTGTGGCTTCTTCAGCTCGGACCGCTCGATTCGGGAATACGCCTCCCGCATCTGGAACGTCGAGCCGGTGCCGGTCATGTCCTGCAGCGTCTGATGGCCTGCGGCCGCAAGACCGCAAGAGTTCATGATGTTCAAAATCTGCGCCGATGCTCGCTTTGCCGAACGCCCCGTTACCCCTCAGCGCACCAGCCCCCGACTGGATGGAAACGGTGGCGCAGCAAGTGGAACGCCGGTTGCAGGCCCAAGGGGTGCGGTTGACCCTGGGGGGGGAACCAACGGTGGTGCCCCTCGACCCCGAGGGCCCCGAATGGAGCATCACCGCCGACGGGCCGACAAAACTGCCCCTGGCCCGGCGTCTGGCCCAAATCCTGCAGCGGGATGTCTGGCCCGGCAGCACCCTGCTGTTCTGCCCTGGCAAGTGTTACGAAGGCGAAGTCAATCCCCGTTGGGCCCTGCGGCTTTTCACCGGCAGCGACGGCACCCCGCCGGTGCGCTGGCCTGAATCCAGCCAACTCGAAGAGCCGGGGGCTGTATTAGCCCCAGGGCAAGCACGCGCCTGGCTGGAAGAGCTGGGCCAGCGTCTAGGCGTGCCTCTGCATCCCCTGGAACTGCGCGATCCCCTCGATCCACTCCGCCGCACCTGGGCCGTTCCCCTGACGGTGGACGAACCCTTGAGTGAAAAAGACGCTGATCCAATCCATTGGAAAGCGGTGGCCTGGCCCCTGGAAGAGCGCCTCTGCGAACTCAATCGGGCCCCGGGACCGGCAGGGCTGCGCCTGCCTCTGGAGCACTTCCCTGACGATGTGCCCCGCCAGGTGCTCACCCTCGAACTGCAAGACGGCCAATGGAATCTGTTTCTGCCGCCCCTGCTGCGCCATCCCCTGGTGGCCCTGCTGCAGGCCGTGGCTGACAGCCTTGGCGGCCTGGCGGCCCCGGGCCTGGGGGGCATGCTGCCCAGCGATCTGGACGATCGCTGGCAGGTGCTGGGCTTGACCGCCGATCCAGGCGTGCTGGAGATCAACCTGCCGGTGTGCCATGGCTGGCGGGATTACGACACCTGGCTGAGGCGCCTGGAGTTGGCCGGTGGCTCCCTGGGGCTGCGTAGTTGGAAGCTGACGAGCGCAGGGCAGCAGCAGGGAACGGGTGGAGGCAACCACCTGCTTTGGGGCGGGCCGAACCTGGCCAGCAATCCGTTTTTCTCCCGGCCCGCCTGGTTGGTTGGGGTGCTGCGTTACTGGCAACACCACCCTGCCCTGGCCTACCTTTTCAGCGGACCGGGGGTGGGGCCCGCCTCCCAGGCGCCACGGCCGGATGAGGCCGCCGGGGAGCTTTTTGATCTGGAGCTGGCCTATCGGGCCATCGAGGCCGCCGATGGAACCCCTTCATCAGAGCCCTATGGCGATCACCGCAGCCTGATCGGCGAGACCCTCCGCCACCTACATGCCGACCGCAGCGGCAACAACCATCGCAGCGAAATCAGTTTCGACAAATTCTGGAATCCCGGCACCCCGGCCGGTTGCCTGGGATTGATCGAATTTCGGGCCCTGGAAAGCGTGCCAGACCAGAACTGGACCAGCGCCATCGCCCTGCTCTGGAGTGCCCTGGCTGCCTATCTGCTGGATCCCCGCCATCGTCCCGCCGCCCTCAAGGACTGGGGCGAGCGGCTCCATGATCGCCAATTGCTACCCAGCCAACTGTGGGCTGATCTGGAAACAATCCTGGCAGAACTGGCGCAAGACGGCTTGGCGCTGGATGCCGCACCCTTTCGCGAACTCTGGCAATGGCGCTTTGCGCCCCTGCTGCATTGGCGGGGGGCGACCGCGGCCGCAGGCGATCAAGAAATCCCTGAACTGATCTTGAGACCAGCTCTGGAACCCTGGCCCCTGATTTGTGATTTTCCCCGCGAGGGAGGTTTCACCAGTCGCTTCATTGATGGATCCCTGCGCCGCTTTGAGGTGGAAGCCAACTCCGCCTTCCGCCTTAGCTGCAAATTGATCATCAACGATCGCCCCCTGGAGCTCGCAGAAACACCAGAAGTTTTAGCGGTGCGTTATCGTCAGCAGCGACTTTATCCTTGCCTGCATCCGGCGATTGAGCCCCACTGGCCCCTGAATTTAGTGGTGCGTGGCACCGGGGGCGAGCAACACTTTGCCCTGCGGGAGGACGGGTTGGAGTTTGCTGAATCAGACCCTCCCAACCCACCGACGGAAACCTGGGTGCGCCCTGCCTGGCGGGGGCGCCGCCGCAGCGATGCAGTTACAGTGGATCTAAGGCTGGGTTAAAGCTGGAATTTACCAGCTCACCCCGTGCAGCTTGGGCAAGGGAGCTGTCTTGGAAGTGACAGCGTAGAGGCGGGGAATACGGTGGCTGTTGTAGACGCGAAATTCACGCAACAGGCTGGCACCCTCCTCACGAACCGCCTGATTCAACACCAAAGAACCATCGGGATCGGAAACCGAACGGTGGAAGGTGCCAGGGGGGATGCGCAGGATATCGCCGCCACAATCAAGACGCACAATATGGAATGGGTAGTTCCAGCCCAGATTGACAAGGTAGAAGGTACGGCCGCCATGCATGGCCAATAGGTTGTCTTCTTGATGGGGGTGCAGATAAAACTGCCAGGCTCCAGATTCACTGTCATCAGGGGGACTTACGGCCGGCCCGCTATGGACAACCATGTCGCGGGCATTTGAAGTGGGAATCGTAATGTCATAAAATCTAACCGCTGGAGTATCGCGAAACTTCTCATAGGGAATCATCTCGAACATGGGCGCCGATCCTGCTGGCCCGCGCTGTCGTTCTTGGTG
>JBBASD010000080.1:4487-11375 GCA_040399485.1 Cyanobium sp.
GAATCATCTCGAACATGGGCGCCGATCCTGCTGGCCCGCGCTGTCGTTCTTGGTGTTGTCGTTCTTGGGTCCCAAGCCGCTCAGACTCTGGCCTCGAAGGCAAGGTACTTGTCATTCAAACCACCGGATCAAATCAATCCGTAGAAACAACCAGTGAACCCAGGAAAAGGTCTGACTTAGGGTGCGGGACGCTACGGAAAACGCTTTTCCGCAGGCACTTTAGCCACTGGCGGCCCCTGGCGTGCCGCTGCAGACTAAGGATCCTGCTGCCCTTCGTTCTGTGCGGAACCCCTGTTTTCAAGACGCACCCAAGGGGACCAAGCTCTCCCCCCTGGTCCGTCCCGGTGGCCTGGGGCTGGTCCTTGGCCTGGCCCTGGCGCTGCCGGGCGCCTGGATGCCGGCGCCCTGGGCCCCGGCCTTGTGGGCCCAGGGGGGCAGGGGCCTGCCCACTGTTTCGGTGCCCGATTTCAAGAACAGCGTCAGCCAGCCCACCTGGTGGTGGCAGGGGCCGGTGGCCAACGATCTGGCCCATGCCCTGAGCAACGAACTCTCGGCCACCGGTGAACTCCAGGTGGTGGAGCGCAACAACACCAAGGAGGTGCTCTCGGAACAACAGATGACCGAACTGGGCCTGGTGCGCAACAACAGCAACGCGGCCCGCAAGGGCCAGATGACGGGAGCCCGATACATCGTGCTCGGCACCGTCACCTCCTACGACTCCAACGTCGAAGCAAAAAGCGCCGGCAACTCCTTTGGTCTGTTGGGTTTTGGCAAGAACCAACAGCAAGTCGAAACCAAGGACTACGTGGCCATCGATATCCGGGTCGTGGACAGCAGCAGCGGCGAAGTCGTGGGCTCCCGCACCGTGGAGGGGCGGGCCAGCAGTGGGGCCTCCGCCAAGGAAACCGGCTTCAGCCTGTTGCCCCTCGCCGGCGCCGCCCTGCTACTGGCCCCCAACATGGGCCGCACCGGCCAGGTGTTGACGGGGGCGGCCGGGACCCTCAACTTTGAAAACCGCAGCAGCGAGGCCCAACGCACGCCGGCCGCCAAGGCGCTGCGGGCCGCACTTACCGAGGCCGCCGACTATGTCAGCTGTCTGCTGGCGCCGCGGGGCAACTGCATGGCCCGGTTCCAAGTCAAGGATCAGCAGCGCCGCGAACGGACCAAGGGCGTTTTGCAGTTGGAATGAGCCAAGCGATGAAGTCCAGGGGCCGGCTGGTACTTGTGCCGTTGCTGGTACCGCTCATGCTGCCTTTACTGCTACACGGCTGCCCAGCGATTCCGCAGGGTCGCTTTGATCCCGAACCGATCCTGCGTCGGGCCGAGCGGCGCACCGCCCAGGGAGTGAGCGTCGATCTGGCGGCCTTGAGCGCCGCCGAAGCCAATGCACTTGTGGGGTTTGACATCACCAAAGCCGGCATTCAACCGGTGTGGGTGAGGGTGCGCAATCTCGAAGCAGTGCGTTATTACATCCCCCCCATCAGCATCGACGACGACTACTTCTCCCCCCACGAGGTGGCCTGGAAAGGGCACCGCTGGTTCGACCCCGCTGGCAATCTCCGCCTTGACCAGCGTCTTCGGGGCCTGGATCTGCCTGAGGCGGTGGAACCGGGGGGCATGGTGGGCGGCTACGTGTTCACCAACCGCGACGAAGGACTCAAATACGCCAACGTCGAACTGGTGGCCCCAGGCCAGCGCAAAGTCCGCAGATTTCCCTTTCTGGTCAAGGTGCCGGGGCTGCGCACGGATTTCCAAAGAGTCAACTGGCAGCACCTGCTGGCCCCCGGTCGCCAACAGGATCTGGATGAGCCAGCCTTGCGGCGCTGGCTCGAAGCTCTGACCTGCTGCACCCTTGGCGGCGACCGCCGTACCCCAGCCGATCCCCTCAACATCGTCTTGATTGGCTCCGTAGACACGGTGTTGCCGCCCCTGGCAAGGCGGGACTGGCATGTCACCCAGACGCTTTCGGTCACCTCCGCCTGGCGGACGCTGGTTTCATCCCTGTTGGGCCGCCCCTATCGCTACTCGCCGGTGTCTTCGCTTTACCTGTTTGGACGGCCCCAGGACATTGCCCTGCAGAAAGCGCGGGGCAACGTCAACCAGCGCAACCACATGCGGCTCTGGTTGGCCCCAGTGACCCTGCGGGGCCAACCCGTATGGGTGGGCCAAATCAGCCGTGACATCGGCGTGCGGCTGACTGCAAAGACCCTGACCACCCACAAGATTGATGCCGAGGTGGATGAAACCCGCTGGTATCTGATGCAGGATTTGTTCTTTTCAGAAAGCCTGCACAGCTTCAACTTTGTGCCCGGTGTAGGCGTCTCCACCTGGAACAATCCCCGCACCAACTACACCGGCGACCCCTATGTCACCGATGGCTTGCGAGCGGTGCTCTGGCTTTCCAGCGCCCCCGTGACCTACCACCGGGTCGTGACCCGCTGGCCCAAGGCCGCAGGCAACCGGCCGGTGCCCGATCCCCGCCGCACGCCCAAGCCCTGATCGGAGCCAGTTGGCAGGATGCTGACGGCCGCCAAGGGCGACCTTATGTCCCGAACCCCTGCCTCCGCCATGCCAGCTCACCTTGCCGGATCTTCGCCCCCGGAGGCCACCCCAGCCCCCCAGGCCCGCCGCAGGCTCGGCCAAACCGGCTGGGCGGCAGTGATCACGGTGCTGACGCTGCTGGGTTTTGGGGCCTCCAGCGTGGTTGCACAGGCGGCTGAGAGCCCAGTGAGCCTGGTGACGCATAGCGGCCTTTGCAATGCCTCTGCGGGCCTGCGGTTCGGCGAGGGGATGTTTGTTGTAGCGGACAACGAAAATGCGGCGCCCACCTTGCTGCATCTCTACAAAGCGGGCCAGGGCGGGCCCGAGCTGGCGGTGGGGCGGATTGCGAAGGAGGCGGTGGCCCAGGTGGCGGACGGCTCTCTGGAAATGGACCTGGAAGGGGCGGCCCGCCTGGGCCCGCTCGTTTACTGGATCGGTTCCCATAGCGCCGGCGAAGGCACCGGCCCCGGCGCAGCAGGTGCTCCCAGGCCCAATCGCCAGCGGCTCTTCGCCACCCGTCTGGGGCTGGAGAGTGGGGACAAGGGGAAAGGAGTGGCGGTGACGGTGGAACCGGTGGGCCTTCCCTACCAAACCCTGCTGGCCGATCTGGAGGCCGATCCCCGCTACGCCCCCTTTGGCCTGGATCAGGCCGCCAAACGACCCGGCAAAGCCAAGGACGGTCTCAACATCGAGGGGCTGGCCGCGACGCCCAACGGCCAGCTGCTGATCGGCTTCCGCAATCCCCTGCCCCAGGGCAAGGCCCTGGTGGCGCCCCTCACCAACCCCGGTGCGGTGCTGGCGGGCGAAGCGGCGCGCTTTGGCGAGCCGGTGTTGTTGGAGCTGGGCGGGCTGGGCATCCGCAGCCTGGAAATGGTGAACGGCTCCCTGTTGATCGTGGCGGGCCCCAGCGGCCCGGGGAACCCCAAAAACGGCCCCGCCATCCCCTCAGCCCTTTATCGCTGGAACGGCCAGTTCGAGAGCGCCCCAGAACTGTTGCGATCGTTCGGGAGCGAACTCGGCAAGTCGCTGTTCAACCCGGAGGCGCTGTTTGTGGAGGGGGACAGCCTGGTGCTGCTCAGTGACGACGGCAAGTTGGCGATCGATGGCAAGCGCTGTGAGAATCTGCCCCGGCCCAAGCAACGGTTCCGGGAGCTGCGCATCACTCCTGTGCCCTGATCGAGCAACCCTGACTGCCGGACCAAGGTGGACTGGTGGCTGCAGAGCAGGATGGGGGATGGTGTCTGCTTCGCCATGATGATCCGCGGCATCCCTGGCCTGCCCCGCTTTTGCAGCTTTTTTGGCCCTCACCAGCGGGCCCCCTGGCGGGCGGGCTGGGTGCTGATGCTGCTGGCGGCAGCGACGGTGCCGACGGCATTAGCGGTGCCGACGGCAGTGGCGGCGCCCGCGGGGGCCGCAGAGCCGCTGAGCGCACCGCCACCCCTGCCGGGACCAGTGGGTTCTCTCGTGGTGGAACTTGCCAAGCAGCGCATCACCGCCTTTGACAGGAACCACCAGATGCTTTATCGCCAACTGGTGTCCACCGGCGTAGCGGCCAGCCCCACACCCAAGGGTGATTTCTACGTGAAGACGAAGTACAAAAAGACCCAAATGACGGGCCGTGATTACCAGATCCCGGTGGTCGAGAACGTGATGTGCCTGGGGGGAGAGGGGCTGCCGCCTGATTCGATCTGTGTGCATCCAGCCCCCTGGCAGGAAGCGGCAGGCCAGGCCTTTGGCGTGCGTCGCAGCCACGGCTGCGTTCGCACCTCCAGCGCCACCGCCCGTTGGCTGTTTGGCCACACGGACGTCGGCACCCCGGTGACCATCCAGAACTGACGGGTTCTGCAGACATGGCCAGGGGCGAGCCCACCCCCAGAACCGCCTCGGGCTGCCAGACTCATACCCACCTTCTATCGCACCGATGCCCCTGCTCCTCACCGGCCGCGGCTTTCGGCAGACCCTGGAGCAGGCCGGCGCCCTGGCCCTCTATGCGCCGCTGGAAGGGGGCAGCGAAACCCGACTGCTGCGGCGTCTGCGGGCGGCCGGTTACCGCGCCCATCTCTGTTCGGCCCGGGGCCTGGGCGATCCCGAGGAGTTCCTGTTTTCGCTGCATGGGGTCCGCCCCCCCCACCTGGGTCACCAAAGCATCGGTCGCGGTGCCGCCGTGGGCACGGTCGAGCGTGTTATGCCGCAACTAGGTGCCGCCCTTGTAGGCAGCGGTCCGATCCTGCTCTGGCTGCTGGAGGGTCAGGTGCTTTCCAGCGCCGAACTGGCTTCGTTGCTGGCCCTCACCCGCCGGGAACCCCGCCTCAAGATTGTGGTGGAGATGGGGGGCTCCCGCGCCCTGCGCTGGCGCCCCCTGGCCGAGCTGCTCTGAGCTAGGCCCCCAGGCTTGGCCCTCGACGCGGCCCGCCATGGCTGCCCTCTGGCGGCTATCCGCCATCAGGGTCAGGCGGGCAGCCTTGGGGGGCAGGTTTAGAACAACCGCAGCGCAACCATCCCATCGGATTCTGTCGCCTTGCCCAGCCTCGCCGCCAGCGGCAACCCCCCGGCGCCGTTCAGCCTTTACTGCCCAGCCCCGCCGGCCCCCCAGGGGGCAACCCAGAACGAAAACGCCGAGCTGGAAAGGCTCCTGGAGGTGCTGCCGGCGCCGGTGCGGCAGGCCCTGCAGCCGCCTGAATGCCGCGACCAACTGCTGGAGGTGGTGCTCGATTTGGGCCGGGTGCCGGAGGCCCGCTACCCCTCCAGGGCCGTGGCGCTGGCAACCGTGCCGATCGAACGGGCCGACCTGGCCGGAGTGCTGGAGCGCCTGGGCCCCTTTGGTGGTGACAACCGCGCTGGCATAGAGCGCACCCTGCATCGCATCAGCGCCCTGCGCAACCGGCGGGGCGAGGTGGTGGGTCTCACCTGCCGGGTGGGACGGGCCGTGTTCGGCACGGTGGCCATGGTGCGCGACCTGCTGGACAGCGGCGAATCCCTGCTGCTGATGGGCCCGCCCGGGGTTGGTAAAACCACAGCCCTGCGGGAGATCGCCCGGGTGCTGGCCGATGAGCTGGGCCGGCGCGTGGTGGTGATCGACACCAGCAATGAGATCGCCGGTGATGGTGACATCCCCCATCCGGCCATCGGCCGGGCCCGGCGCATGCAGGTGGCCCAGCCGGAATTGCAGCATCAAGTGATGATCGAGGCCGTCGAAAACCACATGCCCGAGGTGATCGTCATCGATGAGATCGGCACCGCCGCCGAAGCGATGGCGGCCCGCACGATCGCCGAGCGGGGCGTGATGTTGGTGGCCACAGCCCACGGCAACGCCCTGGCCAATTTGATCAAAAACCCCACCCTCAGCGACCTCGTTGGCGGCATCGAGTCGGTCACATTGGGCGATGAGGAGGCGCGCCGCCGCCGCACCCAGAAAACCGTGCTGGAACGGGCGGCGGAACCGACGTTCTCCCAGGCGGTGGAAATGCACAGCCGCCACCGCTGGCTGGTGCATCGGGATGTGGCCGCCACGGTGGACCAACTGCTGCGCGGCCAGCCCCCCCGGCCCCAGATCCGGGAGCTCCAGGCCGATGGCCAGTGGCGCCTGCGGGAGTCCGCCCCGGAAGCGCCGGGGCCCAACGGCGCCAGCAGCTCCAGCGGCGAGATCGTGCCCCCCCGCCGACCGGCCAGCCGCCGTCCCCTGGCCGCCGTGCCCCTGCCCGATCCCACCGCCCAGGCCCCTCACCGCCAGGCGATACCCGAGCCCTCGGTGGAGCCAACGGACGCTGCTGGCGCCGCCGAGCCCGAACCGCTGCGTCTCTGTGTGCTGGGACTGGCCCCAGCCCGGTTGCTGGAAGTCATCCGCGCCCGCCAGCTGCCGGTGCGGCTGGTCGCCGACGTGGAGCAGGCCGAAGTGGTGTTGAGCGTGCGGGGCCAACTGGGCCGGGACCCGGAGCTGAGGCGCCGCGCCCAGGCAGCGGGACGGCCGATCCTGGTGATCAAAAGCGATAGCCCCCATCTGATCCAGCGGGCCCTGGAGCGACTGCTGGCCCGCTCCGGCCGGGACGAGACACCATCCCGGCAAGCGGCCCAGCCAAGCGACGGGAGCGACGGAGCTACCGGGGCCCCAGCCTGGGCCCACGAGGACGGCCATGCGGGCCTGGAGGAATGCCGCCTCGCCGTCGAACGGGTGGTGCTGCCGGAGGGTCGCCCCGTCGAACTGCTGCCCCGCAGCGAGCGGGTGCGGCAGATGCAGGCAGAATTGGTGGGCCGTTATCGCCTGCGCTGCGCCGTCTTCGGCAAGGGCAACCAGCAGCGATTGCGGGTGTTTCCCGCCTGAGCGGCAGGGCCCTGAGCAGCATGGCGAGT
>JBBASD010000081.1:0-11342 GCA_040399485.1 Cyanobium sp.
CGCGGGGGAGGAAGACGACGCGGGTTTCGGGCTCAGGCCGGGCGGCGTCTTCTGGCTGGGCCTCCATTGCGTCGAGCTCAATCAATTCGGTGGCGGGGTTGACGTATTCCGGCTCTACAGAAGCGGCAAAAGCGGGCTCAGTCGGTGTGGGAATGCTAACCGAAACCTTATCGGATTCTGATAAGTAACTGCCTACCTTAAGGACTGTTTGGTTTTCATAGCTGCCCACGACAAGGGGGCTATCCACTGGAACTACGGGCGCTTCTTTTAGCGCTTCTTGTGGCGCTTCCTTGATGACTGGGGTTGGGACAACGTCTGAATCAGGGAGATTGGTGGTCGCTACACCAAGCTCAATGCCAGTTGTTTTGACGCGATCGCCCAACAACTCCTGTTGAGCAGGCGAAACTTTGTCGTTGATGGCCTCGGTGAGACGGGCTTTTGATTCAGCGCTGTCGCGAAGAATGCCAAGGGATCGGGCCAGATCGCGCAATTGACGCAGGCTGACGGCGGCCAGATTGGAAATCGGGTTTTGGCCGGCCATTCGCATTCGTTCACAATTAGACCCATGATCCGGGATGGATGACTGCTGGGCCCAAACTGTCAGCGGATGGGCACACTTAACCCCGACGAGCCGGCTGGTTCTCGCTTGGCTCCGCCTTGGTGTTCTCCGGGCTGTTTGGCGGCCAATACCGCTGAGAGGGCCACCAGGGCCGTCAGGCCAGACCAGAGCAGCCAGCGACGTTGGCGCCAGCCCCGCCCCCTTCCTGACGAGGACCGCCGGCTCTGATCAGCCAGCCGCTGCCCCAAGGGATGGCCGCAGCGGGCGCAGACCATCCGACCCGAAAGGCTCCGGTCGGCCCGCACCGCCCAGCTGCCGCACTTCGGACAGGCCATCGCCCTGATTGCTTCGCTTCTGAAGGCATCATGCTCGGCATCAGGCTTCCTGTCTGCCCCAATATCCCCTCCATGGTTTTCCGTCCCCGTCTCCCCCTGACCGCGGTGGCACGTTGAAGAAGTGGTGGTCATCTTTGATGGCCTCTCTGGGGGGACTGCGGCGCCTCAGTCAGCCCTATTTCTTGCCCCTGGAGGCTGGTGTCGGCTCCTTCGCCCTGCTGCTTGCCGCCCTCGTGGCGGTGGTGGCCGGCTTGAGTCTGATGTTGCTTACTACGGCGCTGGCCTTCAGCGCTGTGCTCATCCCGGAGTGGCAGGCCCGTTTCCTGCCGGGGGTGGCCGCCGGGGTCATGGGCCTCTGGCACGGACCGATCGCTTGGGGCCTGCTGGGTTTGGCGGCGGCTGGGGCGGTGGCGTTCTGGAGCTATCGGGGCCAGCTGCACCAGGGAAGGTGGCAGCCCTGGCTGTTTTTGGGCTTGATTGTGCTGTTGATTTTGGTGATTAACGGCATCAATGTGGCGATTAGTTTTATCGCCCGTAACATCGATAATGCCCTGGTGAATCACCAGAGCGAGGCCTTCTGGCGGATTGTGGCGATTTATGGTCTGGCCCTGATGATGGCTCTGCCAATTCGGGCTAGCCAGTTTTATCTGATTCCGCGGGTTGGCGTGCTTTGGCGGCAGTGGCTGAGCCAACGATTGCTGGCCCTTTACCTGCGCCAGCGGGCCTATTACTGCCTGAATACCGGTCTTGATACGGGCCTCACTGCTGTTCCCGTTGCTGGCCCCCACGGTCCGCCTGAGCAAACCACTTCATCGCTGGCAGCTAAGGCGAGCGAAATTGACAATCCCGACCAGCGAATTTCCCAGGATACGGCCAGTTTCACCGGCACGAGCCTCAGCGTCGCCGTGGGAGTTCTTGAGGCAGTATTAAGCTTCTTCAGCTTCATTGTTGTGCTCTGGACTATCAATTATCGATTGGCATTATTGCTACTTGTTTATGCCGTCTTTGGCACCGCTTTGGTTTTGCTGGCCAGTGGCCAGCTGGTGGCCCTCAACGGTGAGCAGCTGCGTCTGGAAGCTGATTTCCGCTATGGCCTCGTGCGGTTGCGTGATAACGCAGAGTCGATTGCCTTTTATCGGGGCGAAGCCCGTGAAGGGGAGCAGGCCCTGCGGCGCCTGGGTCGCGCCATCAGCAACGCCCAGCGCTTGATCACCTGGGAGGCTCTGATCGGGGTGATCCAGACTTCATATAACGATTTTTCTGATTTTTTGCCCTGGCTGGTGATTGCCCCCCTCTATTTCGCCCGCCAGGTCGATTTCGGTGTCTTTGGCCAGGCCGGTATCGCCTTTTCCCAGGTGCTCGCTTCCGTGAGTTATCTGGTCAACAACATTGATCGCTTGGCCGCCTTTTCGGCTTCGATCCAGCGCCTGGAGAGTTTCCAGAGCGAGGTGGAATCCCTGGCCCTGCGGCCCGCCCTGGCTGCCCCCCCAGGGGACAGCCAGCAGGGGAGAAGGGCGTCTGCCTTGGCTATTCGTCTTTCCCATGTGGAGCTGATTCCCCCCGGCAGCGAGCGGCCGCTCATCCGCGATCTCAGCTTTTGCCTGCAGCAGGGCGAGCGGCTGCTGGTGATGGGCCCCTCCGGCTGCGGCAAAACTTCCTTGCTACGGTTGGTGAGTGGTCTTTGGCCGGCCAGCAGCGGCCAGGTGCAGCGGCCGCCGGTGGGTGAGCTGATGTTCATCCCCCAGAAGCCCTACATGCTGCTCGGCAGCCTGCGGGAGCAGCTCTGTTATCCCCAGGACCCCGAGGCCTTCAGTGATGACCAGCTGCGCCATGTGCTGGCAGAGGTACTGCTGCCGGATTTGCCGCGGCGCTACCCCGACCTGAACATTCGCCAGGATTGGCCCCGCTTGTTGTCCCTGGGTGAGCAGCAACGCCTGGCGTTTGCCCGCTTGCTGCTTTGTTCGCCCCGCTTTGTGGTGCTCGATGAGGCCACCAGCGCCCTCGATGGTGCGGCGGAGCAACTGTTGTATGCCCAGCTGCTGCGCCGGCGCATGGGCCTGATCAGCGTCGGCCATCGACCCAGCCTGCGGCCTTATCACGATCGCCTGTTGGAGCTGGATGGGCGAGGGGGCTGGCGGCTGGACCCCTCGCCGACCCACTGACTTAGTACACATGTACTAAGCTGGGTCTCCCTGTGATTGTTGCCCGCCATGGCTGCTCCTTTGTCTGAGGCGGCTGATCTCGGATCCGAGAGGGGATTGTCTTGGTCCGAGGCGGCTGTTTCTTGGTCCGAGCTGGCGCCGGATTGTCCCCTGGGGGTGCCCGTTTGCCTGCGGGATCCGCCGCCGGCCTTGCTGGGGGCGCTGGTGGCAGAACCGGTGGCAGCCGGCTTTCCGAGTCCGGCCGATGACTACGTCGAAGCCCGCATTGATCTCAACATCGAGTTGATCCCCTCGCCGCTTTCCACTTTTTTCATGCGGGTGGCTGGGGATGCCATGGGCGGTGACGGCATCCTGGAGGGCGATCTGTTGGTGATCGACCGCAGTGTCAGCCCCTGTCCCGGGCGGGTGGTGGTGGCGGTGTACGAAGGCATTTTTGTGGTGCGGCGCCTGGCCCAGCGCCAGGGAGGACTGTGGCTGCTGGCCAGCGACGGCACCACGCTGCCGATTCCACTCCAGGGGGAGGGGGTCGGCGGTGCGGAGCTGTGGGGGGTGGTGATCCATGCCGTGCACCACCTTGCCGGTGCCCCTTCCCGGCGTCGCTGAGGGGCGCGGGTCCATGCTGGGAAGCAAACGTTCTGGGGCTGGTGCCAGCCCAACTGCGGACGGCATGAGTCCAGATCCCCTGCCCAGCTTGAGCAGCCCCGACCTCGAAACACTCCTGGCGGCCCTCGATCCCCGCCTCGATGGCTTCGGCGCCGGCGACTCCTGCCTTGATGATGCCAGCGCCTTCCTGGAGCGGCTGGCGGGATCGGCAGATCGGCCAGGAACGGAAGCTGGCGATCCCAATCCGCCGGCTGGTTTGCTGCAGCAGTGGCTTGCCGTCTGGCGCGATGCCGGTGGAAACCGTCAAACCCTGGCCCTGTTGGTGGCAACCCTGCTGGCCGAACGAGGTCAGCCCCCCACCGCAGCGGAGTCGCTGCTGCCGGCACCCCAGGACGACGGACCTTGAGCCTGGGGGTTTGGCTGAACCGAGGGGGGGGGCTGGGGGCGGGTTGTAAGATTTTGGGTGGGTCGCTAGCTCAGCGGTAGAGCAGTCGGCTCTTAACCGATCGGTCGTCGGTTCGAATCCGACGCGACCCATTTCCCAATAGCCCTGGCTCTATAGATTGCCCAGCATTTGGGGGATGGCGCACGGGTAGGACTGGCGCCAGTTGAGCCAAGGGGAGCCTAAGTCGAACAGAGACAGGCTTCTGGATGTAAGGGTGTGAATTTCTATGTGGGCCGTTTTGGGAGCGCTAATCGCCGTGAGATATGACGGATCACGCGACTGGGCTAATCGCTGTGCTGCGGGTATCCACCTGGGGCCATTGACTTGCGAGTGGCTCCTTGGAGGAACCAATTGGCACGCTACAGGTAGTGTAGTTAGTGAGGGGTCCAAGGAGGCGTCCGCGGCGGGAAAAATGCAGGAGTTCAGCCCCGGATTTGCTTAGGAATTGTCCGGGCAAACACCGTACTGCAGCAACCATTGTCGGATTAATGGCTTGGATTTCAGTGGATGCAATACCTTTAACCATGGCACTCTCAAAGGTCACTTTACCTTTGGAGGCAATAGCAAGTAAGGACTCGATGGAAACATGGCGAAGCTTGTGGCGACTCTTCGATCTGAAGTTAATCGAACTGAGACTCAATAACGAAAGGCAAGGGAGAGCAATGCAAATATTCAATACATAGCCGGAAATATTGCCTGTTTTGTTGATGACTCCGGCCACGCACATTGCTTTTATAGCTGCCCCCTGCTGAATCCTTGAAGGCGGTAAAATACCAGTGTGCATCTCAGGCAGAGGTTGGTTGCGATGGGAGCCTTAGCGGCTGAGATATGAGAAGCGGACTGGCTGGCGGTACCCAGCCTGGGGTCCTTTGCTAAGGAACGGTCGCCACTGCTACTGCTTTTGGTAAGGCCCAGCCGTTGGGACGACCCAGCCAACCCTGCGGTTCTTGCTGGGAGAGCTAGCTAGCAATCCCTCTGCTAGTATTAACTGATTTACAACCGCAACCATGGCCGCTAACCTGCCTTGGGCCTTGTATTTTCTCGCCATAACCCTGCTGCTGCCTGATGCGGTGCGGGCCCAGGCATCCCAATCGGGTCTCCCTCCCTCCGGATCTGCAGGCGGCACCCTCCTGAACGGCACCACGGAGGCCCAGCCCCATGGCGACTGGAATGGTACTTATCAGAACATCGGGGTGAATCTGATGTCGGCCCGGCGCACTCAAGATGGTTTTGTCGTTCGAGTCAAGCGTCGCATCAAGCCAGGTGGCGATGCCGCCAAGGATTTTGCCCGCAACATTCCCGTGGTGTCGACGGCGGCGAACTGGGCCACCCTGGGGTTGTTTAAACGGGCCCTGAAATCCGACGGTGAGGCGGTGCGCACCACCTGGTTGGTGATGAACTGCACCAACAAGACCTTCAACGTATCCAGTGATGGCTATTCCTGGCAGAACATCTATAGAGATCCCTACGGCCAGGCCGAGGATCTCTATTTCCACCTCTGCGAATCAAACCAGAAGGACGTTGCGCCCCGCTATCTGAACCTGCCGCCGGCGGAACCCGAGATGCTACGAGCAGCCCAGGCGAGTAAATGACTCAAACGGCTGCACTGCTTTCAGGCCCCATAAGTCTTGATGGTGGATGTAGCAGCCATCCCCATGGCCTGGCAGGGGATCAGCCAGTTCTATGGATTTTTTCCATAGTATTGGGGCAATATCACACCTCCTCCAGCCAAATCAGGTTCGCCGTATTGTCGCCCAAGCTCAGCTTGGGCCGTGCTGCTAACTCACCCCCAACTGGAACCAGCCGGCCCAGCCGCCGTTGGCATCCCACCAGGTGCTGTAAACAAGGCCATCACCGCCAACAGTGAACAGGTCCAGGTGTTCGGCGATGCGCGAAATCGCAGCCACCTGACCTCCTGCCATGCCGCTTCCACCGGAGACGTTGAACCAGCCAGCCCAGGGTTGACCCTCATGCCACCAACTGCTGTATACCCGGTTGTCGGTGCCAAGGGTGAATAGATCGAGGTGGTTGCTGTAGCGAACAATCGCTGTAATTGGCGAGCCTGGCGAAGCCACACCGCCAGCCACCTGGAACCAGCTGCCCCAACCTGAGCGGACGTTCCACCAGGTGGACATGATCTTGCCATCAGCGGCGGTTGTGAACAGATCAATCTGATCGCGATGACGCGCCACGGCGGTGATTGTCGAATCTGTTCGACAGGTGAGATTACCAACCTGGAACCAGCCTCGCCAGCCGCCCCGTTCATCCCACCAGCAGCTGTAGACCCGTTGATCGGCGCCGACCGTGAACAGATCCAGATGGAATGGGTAGCGAGCGATGGCGGTGACCGGTGCACCGGCCGCAGCAACCCCACCCATCACCTGGAACCAGTTGGCCCAGCCAGTGCTGGCATCCCACCAAGTCGACATCACCTTGCCATCAGCGGCGGTGGTGAACAGATCGAGGTGATCGCTGTACCGGCTCACCACATTCACGGTTGAGCCTGCGCGGCAGACAAGCGAACCGATTGGAAACCAGGGATGCCAACCGCTGGCCGCATCCCACCAGCAGCTGTAGACACGTCTGTCGGTGCCCAGGGTGAATAGATCGAGATGCCCGGCATAACGGGCAACTGCCGTGATCGGGGAGCCGGTGCCGCCGGGAGAGGCGATGCCACCCTGCACCTGGAACCAACCAGCCCAGCCACTGCTCTGATCCCACCAGTTGCTCATCGTGCGCCCGTCGGCAGCCACACCGAAGACATCAAGATGCTCGGGGTAGCGGGCGATCACCTGAAGTGGCGTTTTTGTGCGAGCCGGAAGAGTGGCGAGGGGTCCCAGTCGGTTCCAGATCACCTGGCGGCAGACCCGACAGAAGGGCACCCCCAGGTTGCGCATCTTGCAGTCGTACTCGGGGCGGTAGGCACCGCAGTGGTAGTAGTGGGCCCCTTCGAACAGACCGACAGTGCCGGCGGCCACAGTGCTTGCACGGGAATCCACCTGGCTACAGTTTGGATTGCTCATCGTGGGCAGCGCCGTTGCGGCCGCCACGGCCCAACTCCACTTCAAGGTGGTGCGATTTGTATTGAGAGTTACGTTGGGTTCGCTGGGCTCACCGGCTGGATGCCGATCGCGACCGGTTTCGTTGCCGCCGGCCCAGTAGGCGTATTCATCAGCCAGACCAAAGGCGGTATGCCCCATTTCATGGATGGCGATTTCATTGGCGCCACCGGCCAGGGAGAAGGTGCCCACCGATCCACCGCTGCCGCCATACACCGTGGAATTCACCACCACTAACACGACAGTGAAAGCCGGTACTTGGGCAGCTGCCGTTAGTAGGGCAGTGCTGTTGTTGCATACCAACAGCCGTCGGATGCCGCCGGCGCCAAAGGTGGCATCGAAGTAGGTGCGCACGCTGGCGCCCGTGCCACCGGTTGCGGCTGGATCGTCGGCACCGGAATCGGTAGACCTTACATTAACTCGGAAAATATTGATTACTGGTTGCAGTTCATCGAAGGGTGCCGTGGCGATAAACTGATCTTTAAAGGCAGTACATGCCGCATCAAAATTGGACTGTTGAGCAGCTGTGAAGCCCTCGGCAAGAAGCACCACATTGAAGCCACGATTCTGCGGGGCGCTGCCGAAGATCTGGGTTGTGCCGATCACGGCGCCATCGGTTGTACTCATGGCTGTTCTCCTTGTTTGGTAGTGCTCGTGAGTTGAAAAGTAGCGATTTCTTTGACCGTAGTCGTTGCACGGAGGGGCCCGCTTGTGCCTTCGCTGATCCCTCTTGGCACTTCAGTGCCAACTTCAAGTTTCACCAAACTCACGGATCTGGTTTTCTGGGTTGCTGGTACAAGCACGCTGAAAGCTCCCTTCCTCACAGGTGGGGCGATGCGTTGAATCGGGTCTCCCGCTTTCTCAGGAAAAACTTCCACACTGGGTGGGAAGGCGTCCCTGGCCGCCACCCGCGTTAGGGTGTTGCCGCCTGCATCACGGGTATCGATGTAATAGCCGGGATCAGATGTCTGAGCGATATCGAAGCCTGGGATAGCTACATCCACGGGTTGTTCGCTGATCAGGCGAACCTGACTGCCGTCGGTTTCAAAAATTAAACGTACCGCAGCAGGGACCGGTGGTGGTGTGTTGGGCATGGTTGCTCGATGATTTCCTCTGTTGAATGTCTAGTCCTAATGCTGGGATCGCCAAAGATTCTTCATGCTTCTTCATGACTTTCAGGGCTTAAAGGGCTCAGTTTATTGGTAGCCGGCAAAGACGCTGTCAACAGCAAAGCCGAGCTCAATACCGCGCATCTTTGTCACTTTCCGCACAAGGGCTAGCCAGGATACTGTGCATTTATTATCTATCTAGATTTGAGATTACCCCAGCTATCAATAATAATTAGCTGGCCTGGACTGTTTGTAAATCAAATGCTGCTTGGTACACCCAGGAAACATCGGCTGGCCGGCCATCCGGGGCCCACGGCGCGGCGCCTGGCCGGTCTGGATGGTTGTGTTTCTCTCTACCCCCACCCACGCCCCTTTGCCCCCAAACTGGGCCGAGCGTGAGCTGGCCATGACAACAACCCACACCCCTGTCAACAACGACCCCCCGGCCAGTGCCCGGGAGCTGGATCTGGAGCCCCGGGGCCGGGTTATGGCCAGCCCGGTGCGCTGGAATGACCACATTTTTTACCAAATCCTGCCGGATCGCTTCAGTGATGGCGGCGAGGCCGGCCGGCCGCTGTACGACCCCCACCAGCCCCAGGCGTTTCATGCCAGCGACAAACGGGCTTGGATGGCGGCGGGCCTGCGGTTCAACGGCGGCACCTTGCAGGGCATCCGCAGCAAATTGGATTATCTGCAGGGACTGGGCGTCACCGGGCTCTGGCTCAATCCGGTGCTGAAACAACGGGCCGATCTGCAGACCTACCACGGCTACGCCATTCAGGATTTTCTGCAGATCGATCCCCGCTTCGGCACGCTCCAGGACCTGCGCGACCTGATCGATGACGCCCACGACCGGGGCATGGTCGTTGTGTTGGATGTGGTGATAGACCACACGGCTAACAACTGGTTCTATGGGCCCGATCTCACCGGCATCATTGAGGATTCGCTCCCCTACCGTTACCAACCCCCATACAGCTTCGGCGGCTGGCGATCGGGAACAGGCGAGTGCATCCCCGCCATTACCTCTCGCGAAGACGGTTGCTGGCCGACGGAGTTGCAGCGGCTGGAGGCATACAACCATTGTGGCGCCATCTGTGATTGGTCCAGTCCCGACCCGCTAGACACCAACGCCGAGTATCGCCGGGGGGATTTCTTTGATCTCAAGAAGCTGAATGGCTACGACGCCGAGACGATGCAGGCGGTGATCCGCTCATATCAGCACCTGATTGCCCTCAGTGACTGCGATGGCTTTCGTATCGATGCTGCCAAGCACATTCCCAAGCACCTCTGTCAGCAATTCTGTTTCGCCATCTACCGCTATGCCCAGTCGATTGGCAAGGGCAATTTCCTGCTGGTGGGCGAGATCACCGACAACATGATCGCAATCAATTACCTGTCATTGTTTGGCAGCATCTTTGATCGGGCCCTTGGTGCCGTGTTGGACATCAACCAGTCCCCCGACCAACTGGCCGGTGCCGTGCGGGGCAGTGAATCGCCCCTGGATTACTTCGGCCGCTTCCGCACTGACAACCAGGTGAGTCGCTATATCCAGACCGGGGGTTTGCACGTCACGGTGCTCGATGACCACGACATGTCCTGCCGGCCGCGCAAGGCCCGCTTTGCTGCCCACAACACCACTCCCCATCGCCACTGGCAGTCGGCCCATGCCGTCGCCGTCCAGCTCACCGTGCCGGGGATTCCCTGCATTTATTACGGCACCGAGCAGGGTCTCACCGGCAACGAAAAAAACCACGACTACAGCATCGAACCGAGTCGCTTTGGCGAGGATCGCTATGTACGCGAATGCCTCTTTGGCGGGCCCTTTGGCGCTGAGGTGACGACGGGCTGCCACTTCTTTAACCCGAACCACCCGACCTACCTGCGCATCGCCGCCATCGCCCGCTTGCGCCAGGGCGATGACTACGTCGGCCGCACTTTGCGCATGGGCGTCTGTTATCCCCGTCAAACCCGATACAGCCAGGCCCCATTTGCCCTGCCTGGTGCTGGCGAATTGTTTGCCTGGTCCAGGGTGCTGGCGGCCCACGAGGTGCTGATGGCCCTCAACACCCATGGCCTCGAGCCCCGCGGCGCCGAGGTGACGATCGATGCGGCCATCCACAAAGCTGGATCGTTGTTGCGGGTGCTGTATCGGGCCGACTGGAGCGACGAGCAACTGCGCCAGCCCCCCACTGACGAGACCGTGCCGGTGCAAATAGGCGACGACGGGCGGGCCTGGGTGCGGCTGGACCTGCCTCCGGCGGGAATGGTGATCCTGGGATGAGCGGCTCCCCGGATTTGGCCCCACCCTCTGAATCAACCCAAAACAAAGCCCCGGACTCCGAATCGGCGTCAGGGTCACATGCGGAGGAGTTTCTGTTCGGACCCCTCTCCAGGCCAGCAGGCCGCATCGCCGAGGCGCGCCAGGAGCACAGCGGCTTCTTTGATCTGGCCTTGCTTGAACCCCTTGATCCGCTGCCTGGCCAGCCCGTGCGCCTGCGCTGCCGCTGCGGGGTTGATGTGGCCATTCAACGTTTGCTGGTCTTCTGGAGCAGCGACGGCTCCACACCGGCCTGGGACGATGCCCTGGCCGCCCAAGGGACCACGCAGGTGGCCGAAGCGTCAGCGCTTGATCCGGCCTGGGACACCCTTAGTTGGGGTTACAGCCAGGACTGGCAGCTGGACCTGCCGGCCCAGGCCGAAGGCACGTTGCTGCGTTACGCGGCGATTGGGGTCGATGCTTCGGGAGCCCTGATTCCCTGTCCATGGCCCGATCGCGATCGCCATGGCACGCCCCATGTCGCGGCGGTTGTTGTCGACCGGCTGGAACCACCGGCCTGGCTGGCGCAGGGCGTCATCTACCAGGTGTTTGTGGATCGCTTTGCGCCGACCCCGGGCAGCAGCTTTGGGCCAGTGGATGATCTCAATGCCCGCCTGGGGGGAACCCTGTGGGGGCTGGTCGACCAAATTGATGTCATCGCCGAGTTGGGTGTTGACACCCTGTGGCTGACGCCGATTTTCGCTTCGCCCCAGTACCACGGCTATGCGGTCAGTGACTTTTTGGTGATTGCGC
>JBBASD010000082.1:0-11233 GCA_040399485.1 Cyanobium sp.
GGCCTCCCCCCTGGTGCGCTTTCACTGCGTGACCCACCGCCGGGACCCGATCCTGTTGACCACCTTCAGCGGCCGGCCCCCCAAGGAAGAGGCGATGTTGGCCATCGCCCTGAACCGCCTATACACGCCAATCCTGCGGCAACAGATCCCTGAGATCGTCGATTTCTTTTTGCCGATGGAGGCCCTCAGCTACAAATTGGCGATTTTGAGTATCGATAAGGCCTATCCGGGCCAGGCCCGCCGGGCGGCCATGGCGTTCTGGAGCGCCCTGCCCCAGTTCACCTACACCAAATTTGTCGTGGTGGTGGATCAAACCATCAACATTCGCGATCCTCGCCAGGTGGTCTGGGCCCTCAGTTCCCTTGTTGATCCCCAGAGGGACCTGTTCGTGTTGGAGGACACCCCCTTTGACAGCCTCGATTTCGCCAGTGAGCGCCTTGGCCTGGGCGGCCGGTTGGCCATCGACGCCACCACCAAAGTGGGTCCTGAGAAACGCCATGACTGGGGCCAACCCCTGAGCCGCGATGGCGCCATCGAGGCGCGCGTGGACCAGCGCTGGGCGGAACTGGGCCTGGCGGATCTGGGGGGCCGCGAACCGGATCCGGCCCTGTTCGGCTACACCCTGGAGCATGTGCTGGAACGGTTGACCCTGGGTCGCCGGCCGCTCTGATGGCCAGCGGCCCGCCAAGCCCCCTGCTGGGTCGCCAGGTTGTGCATGCCCTTAAGGCCCTGCTGGAGCTGGCGGAGGACTGCCCTCCCCGTTGGCGATCGGTGACTGACCTGGCCGCCTGTCAGGCGTTGCCGGCACCCATGTTGGAGCAGTTGCTGCTGCGTTTGAGGCGATCGGGGCTGGTGGAGTCACGCCGCGGCAGGGTGGGGGGCTATCGCCTGGCGCGTGGGGCCCCCCTGATCTCCCTGGCCGAAGTGGTGGGGGCTTTGCAGTGCCAGGCAAAGGCCGTCGATCAGCGCGACCCTGGCAGCGCCACGGCGGCCGATCGGGTGGCCCAGTTGTTGGAGCGTCGCCTCAGGGCGGCCCTGGAGCGGGAGCTGGGCCAATGCAGCCTGGCCGATCTGCACTATGACCTGCGCAGCGCCCAAGCGGTGCTCAGCCCTACTGGCGGCATGCTGCTTGGTTGAGAAAGCTTGACTTATATGAACCATCGTTGAGAGTGTGAAGTGTTTTTTGAGTTTCGCTGGCTCTGCTGCTAATTTGATCAGGATCTATTAAACATAATGAAAGAGGGGCTGTCTTCGTTTCTTGACGAACTTTCCGCTGATGACCAACTCCAGCAAACCTTGCGTGAAACAACGTCCGTCCAGGATTTTGTGGAGGTCGGCTCAAGCGGACGCTATAGGTTCACCGAACCTGATCTCATCAATCACTTCGCTGAAACGCTCATCTGCCCCAACGATGATTTGGCTTCTTTTCTAAAGAAACTTTCCGAAGATAATGAACTTCAAGAAAGACTTCGTCCTATTACTACCGCAGAAGGTGTTGTTGCAGTTGCGACTCAGATAGGATTTTATTTCAGTGCGCCAGATCTGATCAGGCATTTTGCCGAAACTTTGGTTCATGCTGACGACCCCCAGGCTGTGATTCTCTTTGACGCCCTTGGCTGGCACTTTGGCTCTCTGCTTTGGGCCCTAAAGCTCACCCTCTGATCCCTGTAGTTTATGGCGTAAGGTATAAATCAAACCTGGCGCCGAACCATGACTCTCTGTTGGTGGCGCCCATGGCCCTCCACCTGCAGGTGATCCAGGCCTGGCGCCAGCTCGTGCTTGTGGTCTGGGCTTGGTCGGCGGCGCGGCGCCGGGCTCCATAGGATCCTGGCGCTCTCTGTCATTGCCTGCGTGTCTGCCAGCCCGACCTTGCCTGATGCCGCTGGCACCAACCTGCTGGAGTTGCAGGCGGGTGGGTGTTTGCAGGGGCGGGTCCGGGTTCCAGGGGATAAATCGATTTCCCATCGGGCCTTGCTTTTTGGGGCCATCGCCGAGGGTGAAACCCGCATAGACGGTCTGCTGCCCGCCGAGGATCCCCTCAGCACCGCCGACTGCTTGCGGGCCATGGGGGTGGAGGTGGGCCCGATCGTGGCCGGACAAACGGTGCGGATCCAAGGGGTCGGACTCGACGGCCTGAGGGAACCGGAAACGGTGTTGGATTGCGGCAATTCCGGTACCACCATGCGCCTGCTGCTGGGCCTGCTGGCCGGTCGGGCCGGTCGCCACTTTGTGCTCAGCGGCGACGGCTCCTTGAGGCGCCGACCCATGGGCCGGGTGGCCGTGCCCCTGGCCCAGATGGGGGCCCTGATTCACGGACGCCAGGGGGGCAACCTGGCGCCCCTGGCGGTGCAGGGCCAGGTCCTTGCGGGGGCGACGGTTCGCACGCCGGTGGCCTCGGCCCAGGTCAAAAGTGCCCTGTTGCTGGCCGCCCTGGCGGCCAAGGGCCCCACCACCGTGATCGAACCGGCCCTTTCCCGTGACCACAGCGAGCGCATGTTGCGGGCCTTTGGGGCCGATCTTGAGGTGAACGGGCCGGCAGGCACCGAGGTGATGGTCCGTCCGGGTGCTGTGTTGCGTGGCCAGTCGGTGGTGGTGCCGGGGGACATCAGTTCGGCCGCTTTTTGGCTGGTGGCCGCCGCCATCACCCCCGGATCCGAATTGACGATCGAGAATGTCGGTCTCAATCCCAGCCGCACAGGCATCCTGGAGGTGCTGGAGGCGATGGGGGCCCGGGTCAGCCTGGAGAACAGCCACGATGTGGCCGGTGAACCCGTTGCTGACCTATTGGTCCAGCACAGTCCCTTGCAGGCCTTCAACATTGATGAGGTGTTGATCCCCCGCCTGGTGGATGAGATTCCTGTCCTGGCGGTGGCCGCCTGCTGCGCCGAAGGCGTCAGCCGCATCCGTGGCGCTGCCGAGCTGAGGGTGAAGGAAACGGACCGGCTGGCGGTGATGGCGCGCCAGCTCAAGGCCCTGGGGGCCAGTATCGAAGAGCACTCTGATGGCCTCACCATCACGGGCCCCACCCGCCTGCGCGGGGGCGACATCGACAGCGAAACAGACCACCGGGTGGCCATGAGCCTGGCGGTGGCCGCGTTGGTGGCGGAGGGGCCCAGCCGCCTGGCCCGGCCCGAGGCGGCGGCCGTGTCCTATCCCGAGTTCTGGCAGGACCTGGCGCGGCTGCACCATTGACCTGGCTTTTGGACCCGGGCGCTGGGCCGGCTGAGCTGACGCCCCGCAGCGGGGCTGACGGCAGCTTCAGTCTCTGGAGTGGTGCCTTCGGCGAGGGATTCCACAGTGCCGCCGGTGCCCTCAGTGAGGCCCAGCAGAAATTCGTGCGGCCCAGCCACCTCGAGCGTTGGCGGCCTGGCCAGGAACTGGTGGTGGTGGAAGTTGCCGTTGGCACTGGCACCAACACCGCCGCCCTGCTCCAGGCCGCCGCCGGCCTGGGCTTGACATTGCAGTGGTGGGGCCTGGAGCAGGATCGCCAACCCCTGGACCTGGCCCTGGCGTCGGAGGCCTTCCGCAGTCAGTGGCCTGAAGCCACCGTGAGCCGCCTTGAAGTCCTGGGCCGCAGTGAGCGGCTGCTCTGGGGCGACGGGCGCCAGGCCGTCAGCCGCTTGCCCACCGCCCTGCAAGGGGGCTGCGATCTGGTGTGGCTGGATGCCTTTTCACCGCGCCGCTGCCCCCAGCTTTGGAGCCTCGAATTTTTGGCCCAGCTGGCGGCGCTGCTCAAGCCGGAGGGAAGACTAATTACATACAGTAGTGCAGCTGCCGTGCGCGCCGCCCTGGTGGCAGCGGGTTTGCAGCTGGCCAGCATCGCCGCCAGTGCTTCGGAGCAATGGAGCAGCGGCACGGTTGCTTCGCCTAGGCCTTTGGCCGAGTCTTTTCCCCTGCGCTGCCTCAACGCCATGGAATGGGACCACCTGCTCTGCTCCGCCGCCGAGCCCTACCGGGATCCCACTGGCCAGGCCTGCTCCGCCACCTTGCTGGCGGAACGCCAGCTACGCCAGAGCCAGAGCAGCGCTGTCAGTAGCAGTGCCTGGCGGCGCCGTTGGAGGGTGGCTTCAGGGTTTCCCGAGCAACACGGCTTGGCGATGCAGGAGGGGGGAAGCTACCAAAGTGCACCTCAGGACCATCAGCATGGTGCCCAGACCAATCGAGACCAAAATGAATAACATAAAAGTTGTGATCAGCCCAAGCCTCAGATCGATCTTGAGCAGGATTGAGACCACTGAGCAGAATCGTGTTGTTCAACGGGCCAACGATCAGGAATCTTTAGTATCCAACTCAGCCCCAATGGATTTGCGGCTACCTTCCATGATTTGTTCGACGAGGATTTTTAGTAACAGCGAAACAATCGCCACTCCGGCCAGGAGCAAGGCCGCACCATAGGCTAATTCAGTATGATATTGCTTATAGGCATCTTCAACAAATAGGGGTAGGGTTTGGGTTTCGCCGCGGATATTGCCACTCACCACCGAAACGGCGCCAAATTCACCAAGGGCACGGGCCGTGGTCAGGATCAAGCCGTAGAGGGCGGCCCAGCGCACGGACGGCAGCGTGACTTTCCAGAACACCTGCCAATCGGTAGCCCCGAGGGTCCGCGCGGCCTCTTCCTGTTCCCAGCCCTCTTCTTCAAGCAGGGGAATCACCTCGCGGGCCATGAAAGGGAAGGTAACAATAATTGTGGCTAAAACAATGCCAGGCCAAGAAAAGATGATTTTCCAGCCCCAGCTATTGACCAAAGGACCCAACAAACCATGGCTAGGGCTGTAAAGCAACACCAACATCAGCCCCACCACCACCGGTGAGATCGAGAAGGGCAGGTCGATCATGCTCAGTAAAAGGGCCTTGCCACGGAACCGGCGTCGGGCGATGGCGGTGGCCGCCGCCAGGCCAAAGATCGTGTTGAAGGGCACGGCAATGGCGGTGGCGAACAGCGTGAGACGTAGGGCCGCCAGCAAATCGCTATCGCCAAGATTTTGCAGGAACACACCGGGCCCCTTGGCAAAGGCCTGAAACACAACCGATAAGGCCGGTAAAAGAATCACCACACCCACATAAAGGCAGGCGACAGTGATGATCAGCAGCGGCCAGATTGTCACACCCTTGACCTTGACGCCGGGATTCGAGGCCGGCGCTGGTTTTGTGTCGCTGAGCGGCGGGATTGTGAAGGCCATGGTTGGGGAGATGGGCGGAAGATCAATCGCGTCAATAGGCAGTAAAGAGAATTTGTTTCAGGAGGTGCTTTCGCCTCCCTGATATCGCTGTCCCCAGACCTGGAGCGCATTGATCACCAGCAGGCTGAGCAGGGAGAAGATCAACATGACGCAGCCAATAACCGTGGCGCTAGCAAAGTCGTATTCCTCTAGATGCTGAATTATTAGAGTAGGGGTGATCAGATCCTTGAAGGGCATGTTGCTGGCTATCATCACTACCGAGCCGTATTCGCCGACGGCTCGGCTAAAGCCCTGTGCTATTCCACCCAGAATGGCCGGCATCAGTTGGGGCAAAATAATTAGAAAAAAAGTTTGGCCCGGGTTGGCGCCAAGGCACCAGGAAGCTTCTTCCTGCTCTTTTTCTAGGGAGCGCAACACCGGTTCGACCGTGCGCACCACAAAAGGCAGGGAAATGAAGACCATGGCCACGCCGACCCCCAGGGCCGTGTAGGAGACCTTGAGGCCGAACATGCTCTGCAACGGTGCACCCAGCCAACCCTCTTTGCTGTAGACATAAGAGAGGGCCAAGCCGGCAACGGCGGTCGGCAGGGCAAAGGGCAGGTCGATCAGGGCGTCCAGCAACCGCTGGCCGGGAAAACGGCAGCGAATCAAGGCCCAGGCGATGATCAGGCCGAAAACACCATTGATGAGACTGGCGAGGGCGGCGATGCCAAAGCTGATTTTGTAGGAGGCAAGTGCGACGGGTGTTGTTGCCATCTGCCAGAACGCGGCTGGACCCACTGCCGACCCTTTCAGCAGCATGGTGGCCAGGGGCAGAAAGAGGACGAATCCCAAGTAGGTCCAGGTGATGCGCCAGGGCCAGCTAGGTAGCTTCAGTTGGCGCGGCAGGCCCGCCAGCCTTCGGCCAGAAGGCAATGGCGATGCGGCGACCATGGATTCTGATTGAACGGTAACCCGATCGTATCACCGTTTTGAAGGGGGCCGCCTCCATAAGACGGTTTGTCTACGCTGTTATCGTCATTGCACTTCAGAAGCGCCGCCATGGGGATCCGCGTGGCCAATGTCAGCAAGCGCTTTGGCGATTTTCAGGCGGTGGACAATGTCAGCGTTGACATTGATTCAGGCTCGCTGGTGGCCCTGCTGGGTCCCTCTGGTTCCGGTAAGAGCACGCTGTTACGGCTGATCGCCGGTCTGGAGCAAGCCGATGCCGGCCGGGTTTGGATCACTGGTGAAGAGGCTACCGACCGGTCGGTGCAGGAGCGGCAAGTGGGTTTTGTCTTTCAGCACTTTGCCCTGTTCAAGCACCGGACGGTGCGCCAGAACGTGTCCTTTGGGCTGGAGCTGCGCCATTGGAAAAAGGAGGCGATTCGCCGCCGTGTGGACGAGTTGCTCGACCTTGTTCAGCTCAGGGGTTACGGCGGTCGCTATCCTTCCCAGCTCTCCGGTGGCCAGCGCCAACGGGTGGCCCTGGCCCGCGCCCTGGCCGTCCAACCCCGGGTGTTGCTGCTCGATGAGCCCTTCAGCGCCCTCGACGCCAAGGTGCGCAAGGAGCTGCGGGCCTGGTTGCGCAACCTCCACGATGAAATGCACGTCACCACCGTGATCGTCACCCACGACCAGGAGGAGGCCATGGAGGTGGCCGATCGCATTGTGGTTATGAACGAAGGCCACATTGAGCAGATCGGCACACCGGCGGAGATTTACGACCATCCCGCCAGCCCCTTTGTGATGAGTTTTGTGGGCGCCGTCAACATGCTGGCTTCGGGTGCCGTACCGGTGCAAAGGCCCCTGGCCGGCCCCCGGGATGGCAGCTGGCCAGCCCAAGAGCAGCCTGTCTTTTTCCGGCCCCACGATGTCGAGGTGTCCCTGCACCCGGGCGCAGACACTGTGCCGGCCCGGCTGCGACGCCTGAGTCATATGGGCCGTGATCTTCAGGTCGAAGTTGTGCTGGAGAGCGGCGAGGTGGTGGTGGCCCAGGTGCCCCGCGACCAGTTAGACCACACATCCCTGGCCTTGGGGGATCAGGTACACATCGTCAGCCGTCAGGCGCGTACCTTCGTGCCCGATTATTCCATCTAAATCCAACTGAGACTGGCTCTGGTCCTGGTGTTGCCGTCTCAGATGAAATACATAACTTGGGACTGGTCGAGTTGATTGCGTTGGTCCAGCAGCTCTTGAAGCGTGGTTTCTACCAGCACTTGCTGGCGAGCCCCATCCAAGCGGGCGGCAAGCTGGCCTAACACCTCAAATTCTGCGGTGGCGCGGGCCGAGCTGCTGCGTGAGGAAGCTTCCCCTTCCAGGCAGCTGACCACCTCGGCAACCGAGACTTCCGCGGGGGGACGGGCCAGCTGGTAACCACCCTTGGGGCCGCGGATGCTGCGCAGGATCTTGCCGCGGCGCAGGCTGGTCAGCATTTGCTCCAGGTAGCGATCGGGGATGCCTTGGCGCTGGGCGATCTCGGCGACCTGCAGCACCAGCCCCTGGTCGTAAACGGCCGCCAGCTCGATCAGGGAGACGATGCCGTACTCGGTTTTGGCGCTGAAGCCCACGCTTGATCCCCGGTAATGGCATAGGGATTGTGCCAGAGGCAAGGGCCATCCCTGTCGATGTAGTTGGGATTACATGGCGGGACCAGGGCGCTGGATAACTTTGGCAAGCAATCCAATCGGACAACCGTGGTATCTAAATCCCCTCGCTCGGCGCGAGCCTCAATAGCTGGCGTTGTCTTGGCCAGCCAGGCCTGGGTTCCCTTGCTATTCAGCCTTGGTGTCGGCCCCCTGGCCCAGCCGGCGGCGGCCCAGACCCCAGGCAAGCCCCAGTCGATCCTGTTGGTCACCTATGCCGTCACCAAGGCGGCCTACGACAAAATCATTCCCCTGTTTGTCGCCGACTGGAAGAAGAAGACCGGCCAGAGCGTCGTGATCAAGACCAGTTATGGCGGCTCGGGTTCCCAGACCCGCGCGGTGATTGACGGCATTGAGGCCGATGTGGTGGCCCTGGCGATGGCCGCCGATATCACCAAGCTGGAGAAAGCTGGTTTGGTCAAACCTGGTTGGCAAAATGAGCTGCCCAATCAATCAGTAGCCACCAATTCAACCGTGGCCACCTTTCTGCGGCCAGGCAATCCCAAAAAGATTTTCACCTGGAGTGACCTCGATAATAAGAACGTCGAAAGTGTGCTTGCCAATCCCAAGACTTCCGGTGGTGCCCGCTGGAATTTCGTCGCCCTCTGGGGGGCCATCAGCCAAAGTGGGGGCGGCGAAGCCGCCGCCAAACGTTTCATCACCGGTGTTTTCAAAAATGCTGAAGTGCTGCCCAAGGACGCCCGCGAAGCCACCGATACCTTTCTCAAGCGCGGCCAGGGAGATGTGCTCTTGAATTGGGAAACCGAGGGATTTTTGGCCAAACGCAATGGTGAACTGCCCGGAGGGTATCGGGTGTTCAGTCCTAACGTGTTGACGGAAATGCCCCACACTGTAGTTGATAAGAATGCCGATAAACATGGCACCCGCAGAGTCGCCGAAGCCTTCACCCGTTTCCTGTACACCCCGGCGGCCCAGAAGGTCTTCGTCGATAATGGCTTCAGGCCGGTGACGCCCGAAGGCAAGAGCTATGCCCTTGGCAAGTTCCCCAATGTCAAGTTCTTCCGCATCGGCGATCTGGGCGGCTGGGGTGAGGCCGACAAGAAGTTTTTCGGCAAGGGCGGCATCTGGGATCAGATTTTCGCCCAGACCCGTTAGGTCCCCTCGCGTTGGCCAGGCGCCAATCCCATACCCCTAGCGGATTAGCGTGTAATGTAACCCCTGGTTGTTCATCGCTAAACCGTGGTTTCACGCCATCGCTTCCCGTTTCACGCCCGTCGCCGTGCCGCTTTGGCCAGCGGCCTGGGCCTGGCGTTGCTGTTGGGTGGTTGCGGCGGCCAGGTAAAGCAAGGCCAGGTCCAGAACTCTGGGTCAACCCCAGCAGGAGCTGATAAGCCCCTGCTGCTTGTCAGCTATGCAGTAACCAAGAGTGCCTACGACCGCATCCTGCCCCGCTTCCAGGCCGCCTGGAAGGCCCAAACCGGTAAGGATGTGGCGATTCGCACCAGTTACGGCGGCTCTGCCTCCCAGACCCGGGCCATCATCGATGGCCTGGATGCCGATGTGGCCGCCCTGGCCTTGGCCGGTGACGTGCTGAAGCTGGAAAAAGCCGGTTTGGTCGATCCTGGTTGGGAAAAGGAGCTTACCAATGGTTCCATCATCACCAATTCGGTGGTGGCTTTTCTTACCCGTCCCGGCAATCCCAAGGGTGTGAACCAGTGGGCTGATCTGGCTCGGCCCGGAGTGAGCGTTATCACAGCCAATCCCAAGACCTCGGGTGGGGCCCGCTGGAACTTTCTTGGCCTTTGGGGCTCGGTGGCGCGCACGGGCGGCACCGAAGCCCAGGCCAAGGATTTTGTGAGTGCGGTGTACCGCAAAGTTGATAATTTGCCCAAGGATGCCCGCGAGGCCACCGATACTTTTCTCAAGCGCGGCCAGGGGGATGTGCTTTTGAATTATGAAAACGAAGCCATCCAGGCCACCAAGGCCGGAGATCTCAAGACTCCCTTTGTGGTCCCTGAGGTCAATGTGCGAATCGAGGCACCGGTGGTCATAGTTGATCGCAATGTCGATCGCCATGGCAACCGGGCGGCGGCCGAAGCCCTGGCCAAGTACTTGAGCAGCGAAGAGGCCCAGCGGATTTTTGCCGAAGAGGGTTTCCGTCCCGTCCACCCCCAGGTGTGGAGTCAAGTGCGTTCGCGCTTTGCCCCCGTCAAAACCCTCTTTGATGCGGCCAGTTTTGGCGGCTGGCAGAGCATCGACCAAACCTTCTTTGCCAAAGGGGCTATCTGGGACCAACTGTTTGCAGAAAAACGTTGAGCTTTTGCCATGGATCCCCTCACCATTGACATCGCCCCCAGCGCCGGTTGCCATCGCCATGGCGGCTGGCGGCCGGGTGATCCCAGTGGCCAGCGCCAATTCAGCCAACTCTTTTGTGAAACCCCACTAGATCTCGAATTGGGGGGCCGCCTAGGCCCCCTCACCCTGGCCTGGGAAAGCTGGGGCCAGCTCAATGGCGCCGCCGACAATGCCGTGCTGCTGCTGCATGGCTTCAGTGGCGACAGCCATGCCGCTGGCCCTGCCGGGCCAGGCCATGGGGCACCGGGTTGGTGGGATGGCTTGATTGGTCCCGGGCGCGCCCTGGACACCGATCGTTTTTTTGTGCTCTGTCCCAATGTGTTGGGCGGCTGCCAGGGCAGCAGCGGACCTTCGAGCCCGGCGCCCGACGGCCGGCCCTGGGGGCCGCGCTTTCCGGCCTTGACCATCCGCGATCTGGTGGCGGCGGAGCGGCAACTGGCCATCCGTTTAGGCATCTCCCGTTGGCATGCGGTGATCGGCGGTTCGATGGGGGGCATGCGGGCCCTGGAATGGGCGATTGAAGAACCCCAGCGGGTCGAACGACTGTTGTTGCTGGCCACGGCCGCCCGTTGCAGTGCCGAAAACATCCCCTTCCATCTATGTCAGATCGAGGCGATCCGCCAGGATCCCAACTTTCTGGGTGGTGACTACTACGACGATCCCAGCGGCGGCCCCCAACGGGGTCTTGCCCTGGCGCGCTCGATCGCGACGATCACCTACGGCTGCGAACGGGAGCTGGACCAACGCTTCGCCGCTGCTGATCCCCTCGGCCGTGAACAGGCGATCGCCGGCTTTCTGGCGGCGGAATCCCAGCAATTGGTGCGCCGTTTTGACGCCAACAGCTACATCGCCCTCACCCAGGCCATGAATCGCCACGATGTCGGTCGCGGTCGCGGCGGCATCGACGCCGCCCTGGCGACGATCACAGCCCGGGTGCGGCTGGTGGCGGTGGCCTCAGATCGACTCTTCCCGCCCCACCGCCACCAAGAACTGGCCGCCGGCTTGCGCAGCGGCGTCACCTTCTCGACCCTGGAGAGCCAACTGGGCCATGACGCCTACATGCTCGAAGCCGGCAAGCTCAGCGAGATCGTGCGCCAAAGCCTGGGCTGA
>JBBASD010000083.1:0-11038 GCA_040399485.1 Cyanobium sp.
GTGGTCGGCATCCTCTCTGCCGTCGCCCTGCCCCGTTACCTGGCCGCCCGTGCCGCAGCTGGCGCTGGTTCCGCCATCGCTGAAAATGTAGCTTTGGCTAAGGAATGTGCCACGTTTATCTCCTCCGGCGGTGTGGGCCAACTCCCCACAACCCCCGGCTGCAGCACTGGTGGTGGTACTTTCACTGCAAACTGGTCTCAGTTTGGCCAGACAGTTGCAGGCCTGAGATGCCTCACCACCACACACGCTGGTGCCATGCAGGCCATCATCACCGTAAGCTCGACTGGTGGTCTTACCTGCGCCATGTCATAACGGTGTAGGCGTTAGTCCAACAAGTCAAAAAGCAACCGGGGGCCCAACGCCCCCGGTTTTTTTTGAGACCTCGTTATCTATGGTAAGATTTTCATCAAGGTTGCAGTCGACGCCTGTCTCAGCTTGAGATGATCGGTTATTGTGGTTTCAATAGGGCCGGTTTGGTTGTCTTCTAAATGAAAACTCAATTTCAGTTAGAATTTTTGGGCAGTCTCAAAAGATCCCGTCTTGCTGCACGGGGCTTTACCTTGGTGGAGCTGATCATTGTCGTTGCCATCCTTGGCATGCTCTCTGCCACTGCACTTCCAAGATATCTGCAGGCCAGGGCTGCCGCCAGGGCCGGCAGCATTATTGGTAGAGAAGTAGCCCTGGCCAAAGAATGTGCCACCTGGATTATCACCGGTGGGCTTGGTGCGCAACCGTCGACTGAATGCCAATTCGCACCAGATTCCACTTCCACTACCATTTCCATTTTTGGAGGCTGTTGGGGCCCCACCTATGGTCCGGTTTCGGGTGGTCTGCGTTGTCTTGGTGTGAGAAACGGTGGCGGCACCGGCGTGATAATCGAAGTCTACGCAAACGGTGATTTGAGTTGTACAATTAACGGCCCTACCTACTAAGGGCTGGGTTCAAGCCTGTTTTGCCCCACTCGCCATGGCGATCAGGGCTGCCTGCAGGTGCTTGGCCAGATCAATGCCATCAAACAGGCTGCTTTTTTGGGCTTGATGTTGGCGTTCCTGCTTCCCGGCCCGCAGAGCAGGTAAATCGGAGCAGAGCTCGGCCACGATTGCGGCAAACTCATCCGGGCTGCGGGCCACCCACTCCGGCCGACCCAAGCCCTGGACCAAGGAGGTGCTCATGCGAGCTGCCGTACAGCCTCCCTTGATGGCCACCAAAGGTGCCCCCATGGCCAAAGCTTCAAAGCCGGTGGTGGCGCTGCTCCAGGGGGTCGTATCCAAGGCCACGTCAAGAATGTTGTAACAATCAACATGGTCTTTCCATTCCCCCAGCATCGGTAAGAACCGCAGTCGCTGCGGATCGACATCGTGTTCCTTGGCCAGCACGTCGGCGATTCGCTCACAAACATTGGGATCTATGGTGCATCTATCCTTGATTACCAGCAGGCTGTCCGGCACCTTCTTCAGGGCAGGCCCCCAGAAGCTGAGGGTTTCTGCGCCAATCTTGCCAACTTGACTGAAAGCGCCCAGCACGGGCAGGTCCGTGGCCGCCAGCTGCTCGGCTGCCGGGAAGACCTGATGCTTGGGGTAGGCCAGCCAGGGTCGCGGTAGCTGCCAAAGCTGTTCGCTGAATTGATCCTGAAAGGCGGGATCGGCGGTTTCTTGATCACCGATAAAATAATCCATCCCAGGCAAGGCAGTGGTTGCGTGATAACCGATGTAATGACATTGAACCGGTGCGCAACGCTGGGCTAGCAGTCTGATGCCACCATGTCTGGTATATCCAGACGTTTCTAAAATCAGATCGTAATTGCGACTCCGCAACAGTTCGCGGGCCTGGGGATCGCTTAGACCCTCAAGGGTCATGGCACCATCGGCTAAGGCGATCAATTCTTCACTGCGCGATTCGTAGCGACGCCGCATCGACAGCAGTTCAATATGCAGTTTGTCGTGGTCGTAGTGCTCTAGAAAGGCGGAAAGGAACCCGCCCACCACGTGACCGCCTAAATCACCGCTGAGGATGCCAACGCGCAGCTTGCCACGGCGACGGGGGTCGGCGCTGTCGATCAGGCTGCTGCTGCTGCTGCTGCTGCTGTTGTGGTTGGTTGGATCCGAAACCAAATTGTCGCTGCTCAAGGGGCCCAGCTCGGCGGCAAAGGCCTGGGTCCACTCGGGCCAAAAGCGTTTGCCCAGTTCCAGGGCCGCCGGCGCCCAACGCTCTGAAGCCACCGAATACAAAAACATCTGGGAGCTGAAAAGGGTCAGATCCAGGGGGGTTTCAGCGAGAAGCTCGTCAAGGTTGATCCGAGCTGCTTCAAGTTCACCTCGAGTTCTTAAGATATTGGCTAAATTAAACTTGATCAGCGTATTGCTCGGGTCCAGTTCAAGCCCTTTCTCGAAGCTGGCCAGGGCTTGATCCAATTGGCCGATTTCTGAGTAACATTCGCCTTTGACATTTAAAATATCAGAGCGATCGGGCATTTTCACCAAGGCGCGGTCCAGCATTTCGATGGCCTGGCCTTGATCCCCCAGGGTGTGCAGGGCTAATCCAGTACAGGCCAGCGCATCGGCATTGTCGGGGTCAAGGGCCAGAGCCTGCAAAAACAGAACCAGGGATTCATCGGCTCGGCCTAGATTCAGCAATACCCCGCCAAGGCCAATCAGGGATTGAGCATCGGCAGCATTTAGGTTAAGGGCGGTGCGATAACTCTCAATTCCTTCTGGCACACGATATTGGCGGACGAGATTGACAGCAAGTTTGCGGTGCAGTGAGCCATTGTTGGCATCGGCAGCGATCAGCCGCCGATAGCCTGATTCGGCAAGCCGCAGGTCTGCTGCCGATTTCAATTCTGTGAGTTGATCCAGGCTCTGCCAATGCAGTGGATCCAGTTCCAGGGCCGCGGCCAAGGCCACCCTGGCCTCGCTGGATCTGCCGGCTTTGGCCAGCACCACCCCCAGGCTGTGGTGGGCTGTCACCAGCTTCCCATCTTGATCCAGCACCTGGCGGATCAGCGCCTCGGCGCTGTCGGCATCACCGTTCTCGTGGTAAGCGGTGGCCAGGTTCAGCAGGACAGACGCATTGTTGGGGTCCAGCTCCCGGGCGTGGTGGAGCAGTTTCAGGCGTTCATCCTTATCGCCCCGATCACCCACGAGCACCCCCAGGTTCATCCAGGCCATGGGTAGGGAGCAGCCTGCATTGACCAGCTGGCGCAGCAACTGTTCGGCTTGTTCAAGCTCGCCTTGGCTGACCAGCTCAGAGGCCCTGAGAACAATTTCGCCATCGCTGGCGGGATTCAATGGGGAAGTAGGCACCAATGGACTCATCGCAGCAAGATTGATGTCAGGGAGTGCGTTGCACATGCACCCGGAAGGGTTGGTCCCCGGCGAAGGTGCTGTTGTCGGTGCCGGCTTTCACCGTGATTGTGAGCTGGGCGTTTTGGACGGGGCCATTGGCCGTATCCGCCAGCAGCACCACCTGCAGGGGATCGCCGGCTGGCAGGCGATCGAGGAGCACGGTTTGTCTATCGCTCAGAATGGTGTTCTCATCGAGGTTGCCAAAATTGGCTGTCAGTTGGTGAAGCAGGGGATCAGATTGGTTGCGATCCGCCGCCAGGGGGAGGGGGCCACAACGAATCAGCAGTTTGGGGCCGCGATAAAGGCCTTCTTCGCCAACGGCGCGATTGCGGACACCATAAATGACGGTCCAATACGGGTTCAAGTCGATTGGGTTGATGGGCCCATTTAGCACCAGGACGGGATCGGGCAGTTCGCCTATGCAGGGATAGTTAGCTGCGCTCAGGGGCCCCGAGGGGAGGGTTGAGCCATAGGCGGAGAGGGTGGCGCCATAGGCCACTTCGTTTTGGATAAAGGTGACCGCCCTGCCCCACTGCTCCTGGGCCTCCTGAATCGCATTACTGCGGCGTGACACTTGCACATCCAAAACCAAGGTGAGGGCTCCAAGGCCAGCGAGAACCAACGCCGTCAGCCCGGCCACGCTCATCAGCTCCACCAGGCTAAAACCTTTGTTTCGATCCAGCCTGGGGATCGGCAAGAGGTCTTGCCGTCGCCAAGCCCGTGGTTGACGTCGAACCGTCTGGCCCAGCATCCTTTTAGCCGTCATCACAGCGAACCTCCTGCAGCGTCAGAGCGACAACTGCTTTGGCCGTTGGGTCTCCAATCGAGATGGGGCTGGGCCAGAAGGGGGCTGATGACAATGCACCAATCGCCTTGCATGGCAACCGCAGGGGAGCTGAGGACCAGGGTCATCGGGGTCAGAACCAACCCTTCAGGTGTGAAGCAGATAGGAGCAGGGGCACCACCGGCTGCGGTTCTTACCCCTAGGCCCGTGATTGTTGTGACCATGCCCTGATTGATTGGGCTGGAGGGATCCGCTGGGTTAAGGGAGAGACAGTTGGAAGGTGGAGTCAGCCGGGCTGCCACCATGGCGCGTCTTTCCTGAATCATGGCGATCACTTCCAGGGCCGCGCTACGCAGGCGGCGCTGTTGGTAGAATTCAACGCCGGAGTTAAAGCCAATCGAAACCAGTATCCCTAAAACAGCTAAAGAAGCCAGGAGTTCAACCAATGTGTAACCCGTCCTGGTATAACCCTTCCTGGAACGATGGCTGTGGTTGTGCCGAGAATTGAGAATCATGGACACCAACCCGCTGCTGGCAGATAAAGAGAGCTGGCTCTTTCAAAAAGAGTAGTAACTGAGTCGCTGAGGGCGTAGGTGATTGTCAAGGTTCCAAATGTTGGACCAGCTTGTATTCTTCTGGCCAAAGTGTAACCAGAGGCTGCTGCTGGAAGGGCAATTGGTGATGCTGCATTATTGTTACGGACTGGATTGGGTGGACTATTTATTGGGGCCACGTAAGTTGTTGAATTGGCAGCGTCATCCCGGAAAGCGATTGCCATTGCACTTGCATTGCAATGAATGGGATCGTATTTACTGGATTCATTGGATTGATTTGGCCCATAAGTGTTCGTACGGGTGACATCGGTTGAAAGCGCCTGAAAGGGACCTCTTTCTAGTCGCCAAAGCACGGCGTACTGCCGAAACCATGCCAAATCATTGCTGATGGCGACGTCAATCGCGCTTGTGGCTGCAGCTCGACGATTCATGCCACTATTATAGAGATTATTCATTATTTTTGCCGCCGTAACTGTGGCAGAGAGCGTCAAGGCCGTGGCTAAAAGTAGTTCAATCATTGAGGAACCTATCGCTTTACTTTGGCTAGAAGTGACTTTAAAGATATGATTTTTTGATTTGGGCTTTAGAAGGCGATCAGTGGCAGTCAAATTAAGTTGTTTGGGGTGTAATTTCATCATAAATTTCACTTGAAACCTCTGACTCTAAGTGTATTTAGAGTTAAAGTTGGCGCGCAAACCCTGATGGTGCGAATGATAGTTTGTCTATAATTAGTGGAGCCAGCAGTTAATCTGCCTTCAATGGTTACAGGCAGGTCAGCGTTATTGCTATCTGACTCAGTACAAAGGCTTACTGCGGGGGGAGTGGGCGGAGTGAAGGAAAGAACGGTATAGCTGGCACCCGTTGAGTTGGCAATGGCAATCTGGCTACCAAAAACTAATGATGGATTTAAAGAATCATATTGGGTATTTACTTGCGCCATCAACTGATTGAATCCATACTCTGCCGCCATGCGGGCTGCCTGGGCCCTCGATTCCTGGGTGGAGGTAATGGCGGCACTATTGCTGCGAGAGACCATACTCAGGGCCGTCAGGATCAGCATCAAGGCTACCGGCATCACAAGCACCAGCACAAAACCGGACTCAGCAGGCACCGCTGCCTGGGGCCTGCTTCGGTGACCGATCGGGCTTGGATAGATCAACCTCATTTCACTTTGCTACTTCCTTAACTCTCACCATAAGCCCATGCAGGCCCCGCCAAGCCCCTGGCTGTACGGGAGTCTGCCCAGAGCGCGAAAAAAATTTAACTTAGAGCATGGTTGTTAAAAGCCGATTTTCCAGGACCACTGGCCCACTTGGCCCCATAAACTCTTGGATGAGGCGCAATTGAAGCCTTGTGCCATCAAGGTTTTGGGCGGTAAACCCTTCGCTTTGCAGTCCATCAATCAGCACGCGGTTCTGAAACTGGCCGAGACTGGCTTCCCCTGTCATCGAGAAAGCAGGACCGCAGCGCATCAGCACCTCTCCACGCCAAATGGAACTCGGGGGGCTCCCCTGGCTGTAAACGATGGTTCCGGCCTCTGTTTGCAATTCCAGAACCGATCGCCTGCCACCCAGGCCGCAGGGACCGGTTGCGGCGCCACCAAGACCGATGGCTTGGGATCGCAACACATCCGAGCGAATCAAATCCAGGGTCCGGTCCTGGAAACGCCTCTCGCGCATCACCCGCATGGCCAAATCAGCGCTGCGCTGCAGGCCAACCTGAATCTTGGCGATGCCGCCGCAGAGGATCAGGGTTAAGCCGAGGGCCAACAGCAGTTCCACAAGGCTAAAGCCGTTGCCGCTGGGCGGCCTGGGTTGGGTTGACATGGGTCCTCCTTAAACAGCCATGTCCCTTTGGCAGGACCCGGAGGCCATGCGCCCGACCCGCGTCACCCCCAAGGGTAGGGATACCACCACACAGCGTTCCAGTTCGGTGCCATTTGAGCGCAACACCACGGTGCCCCCATCAAGAACCAAGCCATTGCTGGTGAAGCGCACGGTGTTCGGCAAGTTGTGTTCCACCTCCACTAGCGTGGGTTCAATGCCCTCTGTCAGGGGCACGTTGACCCCTGGACAGGGTGCCAGGGAGCTGGAGACTGGGGCCTGCCAACCATTATCCCCCAGCTGCAGACCGCAGGCTTGGCCACTGCGCAACGCGGCGCTGCGGCCTTCTTCCAGGCCCAGCAGGACGCGGCGGCTGGCCATTTCGACTCGAAGCCTGGCCAAACCGGCGCTGCCGTAGGCCATGGCCAGGCCGACCAGCAACATCAGCACAGCCAGGGTCACGAGCAGCTCCACCAGGGTGAATCCGCTGGAGTGTTTTGGTGCTTTGGCCATGCTCAAGCTCCCTCACAAAGGCGAAGCGCCCCTGGTTTGACCACTTGTTCGCGCCGTGCCGAGGGCTCGTTTTGATCGCGAAGGGAGACCAGCAGGCCATCCTCCGCTGTCAGCAGGGTTAGTTGGCGATCCACCCCAGAACCTTGCGGGGTCTGCTGCAGCATGGCCAAGAGCTGTTGACTGGCATCGAGACAAGATGGGGCAAGGGGTCCTAGTTGCGCCAGTTGTTGCCACTGCTTCTGCAGGACGATCAGCTCGCCATCAATCCGGTTCAAGGCCAGCTGCCTTCGCTGGGCGCTGTTGATCTCAGCCATCGAGATAGACCAGATTTGCAAAGAGGCCGAGGAGGCGCCCATCAAGATGACTGCGGCCAGCGTCACTTCTGCCATCGTCATGATGGGGCCCCCAGCAGGCCCTGCTCCTGAATCGACCATGCCCGGATGGGATCACCGCCGAGTTGAATCGCAAATAAGCCACGCCGGCCGCTGCCGCCTTGGGCCTGAGGCAGTTGCAGCAGCAGCATTACTTTCTGACCATTGGCATCGGGCTGCCAATCGAGGGTGCGCACATCGGTGAGGGATGCTGTGCCCCCTTGAATCAGCCTGGTGGCTTGGTTGGCATCAATGCAGGCAGTGCCCTGCAGGGCCCAATCTTGTTCAGGCAGGTTGAGCAGGCAGGGATGGAGAAGATTGATCTGGCTCACCAACCTCTGGGCCGCTTGACTCAGTTGATCTTGATCGGAGCGGACCTGAACCTGGGAGCGAAAATGAAGTTTGCTTTGCAGGGCCGTCGCCTGCAGCGAAAGGCTGGAGAGTACCAGCCCCATGGAGGCCACGACTGCCATGGGCAGCAGGAAGCCTGCTTCCCGATCTAGCCGCCTTGTTTTCTGGGGAGAGTGTGATCGAAACGGCAAACAACATAAATAGCTGTAGCGGCCTTGAGAAGGCCGAATCAGGGCTGTTTTCAAATCAAGAAAATCTTTGAACAGTCAAGGGTTCCCCAGTACGGACAAGGGCTGCGGATCTTGCGGTATCAACTGATTTCAAGTGTTAGCCAGGCTGGCTGATCGCAATCGATGGTGCCCGAGGCGGCTCGATGGACGGTTGGAGAAATGTTTACTGATTGAGTTTAAGAACGGCCATAAAAGCTTCTTGGGGCACTTCAACTTTGCCCATTGCTTTCATCCGTTTTTTGCCTTTGGCTTGCTTTTGCAGTAATTTTTTCTTACGGGAAATATCGCCACCATAACATTTAGCCAAAACATCCTTGCGCATGGCACTAATGCTTTCACTGGCAATCACCCGGCTACCGATAGCTGCCTGGATCGGTATCTTAAATTGTTGGCGCGGTATCAATTCCTTAAGTTTTTCCACCAGACCCTTGCCCACATTGTAGGCCTTGTCCCGATGCACAATTGAGGTGAGTGGATCGGCACGTTCGTTGTTTATAAGTACATCAAGGCGCGCCAATTCATTCTTACGATAGCCGATTAATTGATATTCCATTGAAGCATATCCCTTGGTTCGGCTTTTCATCTGGTCAAAGAAATCCGTTACTACTTCGGCCAAGGGCAATTCGTAGTGAAGCGTGACGCGATCCGTCGTAATATATTTCATATCTATGAATTCTCCCCGGCGCTCTTGGCAGAGTTCCATTAGGGCTCCATTATAAATATTTGGAGTATAGATTTCAAGTTTTACATAGGGCTCTTCAATTGATTCGCGCTTTTGAGGATCAGGCAATGTGGCTGGGTTGTCAATTGATAAGGTGCTACCATCAAGCATATTGACTTTATAAATTACTGAAGGTGCCGTGACAATAAGTTCGAGGTTGTACTCACGTTCCAGCCGCTCTTGTACGATTTCCATGTGCAATAGCCCCAGAAAACCGCAGCGGAAGCCAAAACCCATGGCGCTGCTGGTTTCCGGTTCGTATTTCAGGGCAGCATCAGACAGCTTTAACTTATCAAGGGCCTCCCGCAAATCGGGGTATCTGTCGGCGTCGATTGGGAATAGCCCACAGAAGACCATCGGTTTGGCCTCGGTGTAGCCAGGCAGGGGTTCACTTGCGGGGTTATTAAACAGGGTGATCGTATCTCCGACCCGGGCATCGGTAACCGCTTTGATCGATGCGGCAAGGTAGCCCACTTCGCCACCATGGAGGGATTCGACCTGACGTTGGTCCGGTGCCATGACACCGACTTCATCAAGTTCATAGGTTTTGCCACTGGCCATCAACAAAACCTTATCCTTACGAGAGATCGTGCCACTTATTACCCTGAAGTAAACAATTACACCTCTGTAGGCATCGTAATAGGAATCAAAAATCAGCGCCCGCAGTGGTTCCGTTGGTCGATCGGCGGGCGGGGGCACCCGATCGACGACCGCCTGCAGGATTTCAGGGATTCCCAGGCCTGTTTTGGCGGAACAGGCGATGGCGTTGCTGGTGTCTAGGCCAATGATGGATTCAATTTCTGCGCTTATGCGCTGGGGGTCGGCGCCGGGCAAGTCGATTTTGTTGAGAACTGGAATGATTTCCAGATTATTTTCCAAAGCTAGATAAACATTCGCCAAGGTTTGGGCTTCAACGCCCTGGCTGGCATCAACAACCAGGAGAGCGCCTTCACAGGCTTGCAGGCTGCGACTGACCTCGTAGGCGAAGTCGACGTGGCCTGGGGTATCAATCAAATTTAAGATGTAATTTTGGCCATCCTTGGCCGTGTATTCCATCCGGGCAGCTTGCAGTTTGATGGTTATTCCCCGCTCCCGTTCCAATTCCATATTGTCGAGGAATTGTTCCTGCATATCCCTGGCAGCAACTGTGCCCGTTTCCTGCAGGAGACGGTCTGCCAAGGTCGATTTGCCATGGTCAATGTGGGCGATGATACAGAAGTTGCGGATCCGCGCGGCGGGAACATCGGTCATGCGGGGTCCGGATTTTGCACAGCGTTACTGAGATCCTAGGCAGGCGCCCGCAGCTATCCAGCCCTGTTGAGCTAGGCATTGTACTTAGTTAGCTTGGCACTGGGCGGAGATCGGCAGCCATTGCCAGGCAGCAGGGGTTTGGCAAGGGGCTTGAAAGGCCGCTGCCGCTGGTATTTGGGCATGTGCAGGTCAGCATGCTGGCCAGGCCATGGCGGTAATTTCGCTGGAGATAGGGCGTGCAACCATGCTTAAAGTTTTGCAATTAGCATGAAATTGCTGGGCCACAAGCTTTGATCGCCGCTGCAAGATAGGCTTTATGCTAAAATTCATCAGTATTCCAATCGGTGCTAGTGGCCTCGATTATTTTCGAGATCCTTTTAATTCTGATTCTGATTTTAGCAAATGGGGTGTTTTCTGGGTCGGAAATTGCGGTAGTTTCTGCTCGCAAGGTGAGATTAGAGCAGCAAGCTGACCGGGGCGATCGAGGTGCCAGAGCTGCTTTACGCCTAGCTAATTCCCCGAATGAATTTCTTTCCACTGTCCAGATTGGCATTACGTTAATCGGTATTTTGAGTGGTGCTGTTGGTGGGGCGACGATTGCTCAAAGGTTGCGCCCGGTTTTAAGCGATATTCCCCTGTTCAGGCCCTATGCCGAGGGTTTGAGTGTGGCTTTGGTTGTTTCCCTGATCACCTATCTGTCGCTGGTGATTGGCGAACTGGTGCCAAAACGTATTGCTCTTAATGAGCCTGAGCAGATTGCACGATTTGTGGCGCGGCCGATGCGATGGCTGTCAGGTCTGACGGCGCCTTTCGTTTATATTCTTGGCATTTCAACGGATTGGTTGATCAAGTTCATGGGAATTAAGGATTCCCAGGAGCCGGGAATCACGGAAGAAGAAATCAAGGCGATGTTGCGTCAAGGTGCGGAGACGGGCGTTTTTGAAGAGGCGGAGCATGAAATGGTGCAAAGGGTGCTGCGTTTGGGCGATCGTTCTGTCAAGGCTGTGATGACCCCCAGGACAGATATCAGCTGGATTGATAGTGAGGAGCCTGTCCAGGATAATTTGGATGAGATTTTGGCCAGTACCCACAGCCG
>JBBASD010000084.1:0-10970 GCA_040399485.1 Cyanobium sp.
TCACATCCACCGGCAGGCTGGGTTCACAGCGAAAGCGCATGCGCAGCGCTTCGCCCGTGCCCACCACCGCCTGGCGCACGCGGCGGTGATCGTCTTCCGCCTGCTGGGCGCGTAGCTGGGCCAGGGCGGAAAGCGCCGGCTGCAGAGCATCGAGTTCGGCGACGGCCTCCTGCAGCCATTGCTGGCGCTGCCCCGGATCGAGGTTGCCGCTGGCTGGGGCTTCCAGCAGCTCCAGCGCTGCGGCACCCTCCAGTGGTTCCACACCATCGCCGGTGACCCGGGCGGTGAGGCATTCCTCCACCAGCAGATCGGGCAGGGCCTCGTATTGACTGGCTGTCCAGCGCGACTGGTGCATCTGGTGCCGCAGCCGTAGGACCAGTACTTGGGTGCGCTTGGTCACGGCCTTGGTGCGGATCACGGAGGCGCGAGCCGCCAGGTCTGGCTCCAGGCCGCTGAGGGCCCGCTCGGCCACGAAATCAGCCAGCTCCACCACCAGCGGGTGGGAGCGGCTGAGCAGCTGGCTTCCATCTCTGGCCGGTGAGCGGAAACTGAGGCGCAGTTTGCTGCCAAGGTCGTGGCTGCGCAGGCGCTCGTTCAGGGCCTGGCGGTTGTCCTCCAGGCGGGTGAGATCGAGCTCCCAGCCACCTGCAGCCTTATCGCCGTCACCTGCAACACCCCCTTGCGAGCCCCGTAAGGGGCCGATCGGCAGGTTGAGGCGGCGGCAGGCGTTGAGCACCAGCCGCTCCACCGCATCGGCGCTGCCGAGGGATTCGCGGGTGCGGTCCCATTCGCGCAGGGCTTCCTCTGGCTTGAGGCTGCGCTGGGCAAAGATTGTGCGGGTGGCTTTGGCGTTCTCCTTGGCGCTCTGCCATTCGGCGTCAAGCACGGCATCAAGGTCCGATCCCGAACCACTGAATCCAGGCAGCCCGAGGTTGAGGAACCCCTGAATCGCCTTGGCGGCCTTCCCGAAAATTCCGCCCAGAACCGCCTGGGTGATGGTGTTGGCGTTGCCGGGGATCGGCACACTCACCCCCAGCTCCTTGCGGATCGTTTTCTCCTTTTCAAGGATCACCGTCCGCACCCGCTCATCCACCGGGTTGGAGTCACCGCCGTGCAGCATCAGCGCCCGTACGGCGCTGCGGGCCTGGCCAAAACGATCCACCCGGCCTTCGCGTTGTTCGTGGCGGGTGGGGTTCCAGCAGAGGTCGTAGTGCACCACTGCATCGAAGGTGTGCTGCAGGTCGATGCCTTCTGACAGGCAGTCGGTGGCCACCAGCACCGGCACCTTGCCGTTCGCCAGTTCGTTCTGCAGCTCGCGGATGCGCTCCACCCGCTCCTCCGGTGGCAGATCACCGGTGACGGCCATCACCACATGCGCCCGCTTGGGCAGTTCCTCCTCCAGTTGCTCGGCCAGGTAGTGGGCGGTGGGCCTGAAACGGCAGAAGATCACCGGCCGGAAGCCCTCCGCCAGCAGCCCCTTGAGCTCTTTGAGCAGCTGCTTGAGCTTGGGATCGTGGGCCTTGCCGCGCAGGCGATCGGAGCGCCCGATCAAATCCTTCAACAGCCCGGCATCAGCCGAGTCCGCCAGATCGGCCCCAGGGGCGGCTTCTTCTGCGCTGAACTCCTCTTCCGCACCGTCGAGCACGGCGAGCGTGGCCATGGCTTCGAGGTCATCTGCCAGCTCGTCATCGCTGGGGGCTGCGGCTGGATCAGCGCCGCTCTGGAGATTGAACAGCTTGGTGCGCAGGGAGGCCGAGGCCGCAGCGGGGCTGCTGCTCACACAGCGCAGCAACGCCAGAGCGGCCCACCAGCTCATCCGCTGGCGCAGCTTGCTCTCGCCAACGCTCCGCTCCACGAGTTCACGGGCATAGGCCAGCACGTCATCGAACAGACGCCCCCAGTCGCCACTGAGGGTGTAGGTGGCCTCGCGGGTTTCACGATCGGGGAAGTCGGCACCCTCGGTGCCCCATTCCTCTTTGAGATCGAGCCGGCGGCGCTGCACGAAATAGTTGCCCAGTTCATCGCGCAGGTCCTTGCGGCGCTGGCCCTCGGGCATCTCGCTGAGGCCCTCGAACTTTGGATCGAGCAACCCGAGCAGGTTGTCGAAGGCCTCCTTGTCGCCGCTGTGCGGTGTGGCGGTGAGCAGCGCCAGGTGGCGCTGGGGGTCAGCGGCCAGGCCCCGCAGCAGCTCATAGCGCTGCTGGCGCCCTCCCCCCTTGCGGGCGGCACAGGTGTGAGCTTCATCGACGATCACGAACTCGCCGCAGCTGCGCAGGAAGCCCTCGCGGTTGCGGTCGCTCTTGATCCAGTCGAGGCTCACCACCGTGAACGGGATCACATCAAAGATCGACTTGCCGGCCGGCAGGCCCCGCTCCAGCTTCTGGGCCGTGCCGGGCCGCACCACCTCGGCCGCCAGGTTGAACTGGCGGATCATGTCGCTCTTCCACTTCTCGCACAGGTGCGGCGGGCAGATCACAGTGACCTTGCGGATCTCGCCGCGATCGAGCAGTTCCCGGGCGATCAGCAGCGCCTCCACCGTCTTGCCGAGGCCCACCTCGTCGGCGATCAGCACCCGGCTCACCTCCTGCTTGAGCGCCATCAGCAGCGGCACCAGTTGGTAGGGCTTGGGCTCCAGGGCCACGTTGCCCAGGCAGCGGAAGGGCCTGCGCCGGCGCTCCTCCTGGGCATCTCCACGCCCACTACAGGTCTTCCGTTCGCGTCAGAAAGCAGCATCGAACTGGCGGGGCAGTTGGGATCAACAAAGGAAAATGCCCTGCGGCGACAGGCATTTCGGCTGCTGCCCGGATGGATTGTTTGTTAAAAGCTCTGTTAACACTTGGGTTCGTGCCGCCCCCTTTAACAATGCCTCTCCTTGGCCCCGCGTTGCTCAGCCGCTTTGGTTTCTTCCAGTCGAGACCGGTGGTTTCAGGATCCAGGCGGCTTCCGCACGGGAGCCCTGTCGTTCGATTTGGCCAGCCCGTCGGAGTTCCTGCATGAGATTGTGCACCTTGGCTCGTTTCTGCTCCTCACTCAGCCGCTCGGGGAGTTTGGGCAGCAGCAGTGCATCCACCTCCATGCGGGTCACGGGACCGTGTTGGCGAATGAGTTCGAGGATCAGATTGAGGTAATACTGCTTGTTGAGGCCACTCTCGCGGATGTGGCGGGCCGTTTCGCCCGTGGCCCGCGCCAGTGCTGCCGAGACGATCAGGTTGGGGAACCGCCCTTCCACCAGCTTTTGATTCTTGAGCTGCTGGTGCTCCTCGCGGCTGATCGGCAGGCCCTTCTGAACGCGGTCGAGCTGGATCACCTGGATGAGGGAGAGCGCGGGTTGTTGCATCAGCAGCCGTGTGTAGCGCTCATCGAGGATGCGGCCGGGGATGGACACCTGCACCCGTTCGGAACTGCTGATGTCGTAGTCGGGCAGGGGGAAGGAGCGGCGCCGCTGGGTCTCGAACATGCGCTTGATGCCGCCTCCCTGGGTGTCGATCAGGTTGAGCTCCACCATGGCATCCACCAACATCTGATTGCGATAGAGCTCCTGGGGGGCGTCCTGCTCGATCACCGTCTGCACGCTGCCGGGTAGGAAATCGCCTAGGTTGGAGATTAAGACACGGTCGGGAAATTCCACCACGGTGATGCGGCCATGGCGGAGATAGTCCTGGTGGGCGATGGCATTGTGCAGCGCTTCTCGCAACACCCACGGGTCGTACTGGCTCAATTCCTGCGGGAAGAGGGTGCCACTTGGCAGGGCACGCACCGTCAGGTTGCGCAGGCGTTGCAATAGCTGATCACCGGCTAACAGAAACGGCGGGCCGATGTGGGCGTAATCGAGTTCGCGGTTGTCGGCATCTTTGAGGATCCAGGACACCTTGGCCACGGCTGGCGACAACAGCGTGGAGGTTTCAGGTCTGCCCAGAAGCGAAATGGCGGTGTGGGTGATGGAGCCTTGGCGCAGCAGCCTGGCTTTGTTCAGGAAGGTGCGATCGTCCCAGCTGGCGAGCTCCTGAGCCTGCTGGGGATGCTTGACCAGAAATTGCTCGCGGGCCTTGGCGATCGCCGTGGGATCGAGGTCTGTCAGGCTGGCGTCGTCGCAGAGCGTGGCGGACCAGTCAATACCCTGAGACCAGAGTCTGCGGGCCTTTTCGGGGTGGTTGGCGAGCTTGGTCTTGCTGGTCCCCGCACGGCAATAAGCCTGCCCCTGGAACTCCACCGGACGCCCCCGGGCAGGGCCAACTGCAAGCAGAGCGACCCTGCCATCGGGATGCTCGAGACAGTGGGGCTCGATGCCGGGATTGGGTCGCAGCTGAGCGGCCAGCCAGGGCAGCAGATCCTGGTTCCCTTTGGCTTTAGTGGTGTAAGGATCGAAGCGGCTGCCCACGACGGCATGGCTGGTATCTGCGATGCCAAAGATCAGATAGCCGCGGGTTTGATTCAATAAGGCGGCTTCATTGGCGAGCGCAGAGAGATAGTCGCCGATCTCCTGGGGGTCTGCGTTGTTGTGCTTGAACTCCAGCCATTCGGTTTCTCGTGGCAGCCTGCGAAGCCGATCCACCAGGGCAATGAGATCTTGCTGGTTCATGGCAGCTTGGGGATCCACTTCTAGGCAGGCTGCTTGAAGCGCAAAAAGCCAGCTAAAATACTTTTGAATGACTTAAGGGTGTATTGCTTGAAGCTAGACTCATCAACGAACACAAAGTCATAGCTGACATCGCCTTGCAGTGTGTTCACATCCTCAATCCACTGGGCGAGTCGCCGCATTTTATGGGGAACATCGACATCCACGAGACCCTTGGTTTCGACGATGATGATTCTGCCATCTTCCAGCCTCACGAAGAAATCTGGGGTGTAGGTGGAGAGATCTCCGTCGTTCTTGGCATAATCAAGCTTGAAGCCGATGGCTTGATAGTTTTTGGTATAACTGACGACGTCCGGACACCGCTCAAGAAACTCAGCAAAACTGAGCTCAAATCCCAGGTCTCCAATGATCCTATTGAAAACACTCCGCATAGGAACCAGGAAGGCCTGCTGCTTGGCCATGAATGGACGCGTATCTAGGAGGCTGATCGAGCCCACAATCTCGGCTGAACCTCGATCGGACACGGTGACGTCATTGATGGCCTTGACGAACGTGTCAAGGATGGTCTTTGTAGCTGCAATCTCCGCCAGATTGCGCAGGGTATTAGGATCCTCTAAATCAATCTCCTGTCCGAAAAGATGTGATTGCACGAAACGTTTAATCTGACCATAGAGTGTTGCCTGGCTGCTGAAGAGCTTGGTTTGCTGGCAGAGCGTCTGGGCAAAGTAGCCAATGACATTCCGATAGTCGCCGACGTTGGCGGCATCGAGAACCGTGGTGTGGGTGATCTCATTCGTGGCGATGTCACGGAATATAATCTCTCGCAGCTCATCCTCGGGAAAACTCTGATAGGGCAGAGCCTTAAAAGGTACCTTGAGCGGATCCAAGTCCGCCAAGGCGTTTGGCTGCCGAATCACGCGGGCACTCAGAAGCGGTAATTCGATATTCAGGCTATCAAGATCCTTGCTTTCATTGTCATGATCAACCTCGATGGCTAGGAGTGGATTGGCTGTTCCGCCAGCCCCCATTGCCGCTCGTTCCAGGGTGACACCCTCAGCCTGAATCGATTCGACAAACGACATGAAGAGATCCGTGCCGATGACGCTCAAGCCTTCTTCGAGGCCACCCGCATACATTTTTCTCAAGCCACGCCCAAGGGTTTGTTCAGGCAGAATTTTGCTCGCCGCCGTGAAGGTACGCAGGCCAACGATGGTGGTGACATTGCGGACATCCCAGCCTTCTTTGAGCATGAGCACAGAGACAATGGCTTTATAAGGGTTGTCAGAACTATCAATGTTGTTTGCTAATGCCCGGAGTCTTTCCAGCTCTTTCTTATCCTTCTGCGTTGCAGACTCCGAAATTTCACCATTATCCTTGGTGTGAATGACTAGCACTGCGCCCTGTAGATCGTCGTACATGGTTTCTAGATATGTCGCGACCTCGTCGCAGTTGCGTGTATGATCAGTCATCACAAACAAAATAGCCTTTTTCCCGAGCTTGCGGTGCTCTTCATAGGTCTTGCGCCATTCGATCACGCCAAGCTCAAGATAGTCGGCAAATTTCTCTGAATACTTGGCACTTTGACGTTCGACGAGACGATCGCGGCTGGCCTGATCGGGTAAGCGTGGATGTTTGACGACATTCTGCGCAATGGCTTCCACCAAGGGATAGTCCACCACTGTCTGGGCGAAGGTGGATCCATTGGTGTGCCGAGGTGTGGCGCTGACATCGAGCTGAAGACTAAGCTTCGCATCTTTTTGCACCAGGCGATTGTGAATGTCGGCGATCGACTGAAACCAGGCCTGTTTAGCATTGTGAATGTGGTGGGCTTCGTCGTTGAGCACGACAAGCTCATCGATGTCGCGGACGATCATTCCCAGGTCGATCTTGGAGTCGTTGGTCGCTCCTGTTGGCTTGGTTCCTAGGAAGTAGTCACGGCTGTCGTCGTCATCCGGTGACGGGATCGCTTCATTGCCGGAATAGACGCGGTGGATGTTTGAGAGGAAGAGATTGCCAGTCGGCTGATTCACCTGCACGTCATCCTGCAGATGTACCGTGAACTGGAAGTCGTCCTGCCAGGAGCGCCCCTCGAATCCATTGCGAGGGATGACGGGATCGGAGAAGAAGATACGAAGTCCCTCGAAATCCCGCGCCAGCCGATCCAGAACGATGATGTTGGGGGCGATCAGCAGAAAGTTACGGGCGAGTCGCGAATCCGGCTCGTAGAGCTTGTGAAAGAAGCACCAGGCGATCACCAGGCTGAGGACTTTGGTCTTGCCGCTCCCCGTTGCCATCTTGATGACGAGTCGAAGCCACGACTCATCGAAGAAATTGGCGGACAGCTCGCCACTCGAATCAAACCGGATGAGATCGTGCTTGTCTTTGGTGTTGACAACATCAACGAGATAAATGATTGTTTCGAGAGCCTCACGCTGCGCAAAAAAGTATTCGAATGGAGTGAGAACTCCTGCCTCATCGGGTAGGAGCTGCTCTTCGACAAACCACCAATGCAGCAAGGCCCGGCTGGTCGCGCTGGCAGAGGCATAGGCACTGTCGCGAAACTCTTTCACCTTCACCCGCAGCTCTGGAACCAGAGGAGGGAGTTGAAGTTGATTCGCCGGTCCATCCAGCCGTGGTGCATCCGTGAGCCAACGCTGCGCTGGATCCAGCACCACATGGGGCGACGTGGGAAAGTCAGGAGGAAGTGCCATTGGTGCAGGATCAGATCGTGACGTCGAGGATGGCCATGGTGTCGTTGCCCAAGATATCCACGACTTTGACAGCGACCTTGCGGCGACCAGGGGTGACATCATGGGCCACGGTGGTGAGTTCCAGGCTGCGGTCGCGGCGTGTTCGGAAGCTCTGCCATTCGTTCTCGAAGATGTAGTCGCCCATCCAGCGTTCTTCGTAGGCATTGGCGGCTCGATCGCTGGGGTCGGCAGTGGCCTCTGCCTGACTTGCATCGGCCTTCTCAACTGGAACGCGAATGATCTCACGTTTCCTCTCGTAATTGAAGTCGACGGCCCAGTAGTCAATCCAATCCGTCCAGTGTTCGGTGAGCGCTTGTCGTTGTGTTTCGCCGCAACCGTCCTTGCTTAATTTGACGATCTGTCCCTTTTCGACGACGATCCGAGTGGCAGATCGTCCACGTCCACCCAGGCCTGTGCCTGCATAAGCACTGGAATCCTGCGAATAGAAGACGGTGAAATCAGTGAGTTGCACCGCCAAAGCGTTGCCCTTGATGATCGGCTTCGCTTCAATGTAAGCCACATCATGAAAGACGACCTGATTGCGGTCGACAGCACGCTTATCAAAGACATCCGCAGGGATGTACTTGGGTGCGATATCGATGCCCTTGGAGCGAGCATCGTCGAGCACGTTGGGGAACAGCCCCATTTCGAACTCAAAGCCCAACAGATCCACCTTTGTGATCCTTAGCTTTCGACATTCGAGGATAATCTCTTCGACAAAGAGGCGCGAGATCGGTAAATTAACTGGACCTATGGCCACAAGTCTTCCTGACCTTTTTCCATGAAAGCAGCCAAAGCCACTGACTGCTTCTGCTTGATACGCCTTGAGGATGAGTGAAAGAAAATCGGATTCTTTTTTGCGGAGCTGTTCTTGCTGCTCTTCCTCTCTGAGGTTTGGATTTACCCCAATGTAATGAGAACGTTCATAGCGGCCGAGATTTAGGATTTCAAAAGCCCGATAGTTCTTGCCTTCGTTTTTGAGACGCCGTTGCACGCCAATCAAGCGCTTACGAGTGGTATGTACCGCAAATTTTCCAAGATCAGTGGCAATCCATCTACGCCCAAGCCGCTCAGCCACATCTGGGGTAGTTCCGGAGCCACAGAAGAAGTCGGCGACAAGATCGCCTACGTTTGTGGACGATTCAAGGATTCGTTGAACCAATGCGACTGGCTTTTGAGTTGGATAGTTAAGGTGCTCTTCAAACCCCTTCTTAAGTGGGGAAATATCGGCCCACCAGTCTGGCAATTGAGCCCCAGCATTCTTGTCCATCCATATTTCATCTAGATCATCAGGAACTCCTTTGAGTTTTGCGAATACACCTGGATTTGTCTGCATAAGTCGCCGGTAGCTAATTTGATCATTCTCGTCAAAATAAGGCGAATAGCGCTCAATAGTGCTCCTGGAGAGCTGTCCACGGAGAATATTGAAAATGCGATTTTGGCTCTTAGAATAAAACAAGATGCTGTCATGCTTGCGTTTGAAGTAGTTTGTAGCTCGACTTCCAATGTCTTGGTAGCACCAAGCAATCTCCGAAAGGAATCTATCGGCACCGAATATCTCGTCCATTACCAAGCGCAAGAGACTGTTCATGCGCCAATCACAGTGCACATAAATGCTTCCGTCTTCAGCCAGAAGATCACGCATAAGAACTAGCCGCTCATGGATCATGGCGAGAAAAGAATCTGCCCCCTTGCCCCATGTATCACGATAAGCAATCTCTTCAAGGATATTCGGCTGTTTTGTGAAGGTGTTCTCGCCGATTTCAATGTCCATCGAAAAGTCGGCACCCACGTCAAAGGGTGGATCAATATAGATCAGCTTTAGTCCACCTTGAGCTTCAATCTCACGTCGCAATGGTCCATTCTTAAGTGAACTCAGAATCAGTTTATTGTCTCCCCAGATGAGCTTATTGGTCCAACCCTCCAGCTGCCTGCCGCGTGCATCGGTGCTGAACAGATCTCCTTGTTGCATCGATGAAGCGTCTTGAGGCTGCTCTGCCCGTGGTTCGTCAACCTGCTCGATGGTCTGAAACGGCAGCACCACGTTGCAGACGGCGTTGGTCTTGCCATTCCATACCAGCTCCACCTGCCGCTTGTCTTCGAACAGCAGAAAGCGGTACTTCTCTGGCAAGGGTTGATCCGCGTCCAGATAGCGCTGAATTTCTTGTCGTTCTTGGTCGCTGAGGCGTGGCATAGCTTAATGAATCAGGGTTCTAGTATGGCCTGTGGAGGGTTGAGTTCGTACCCATCCAAGGCCAGGGGTGCTCCTGATCTCGTTTCGGGGGGGAGCGACCGTAGACGCTGCCCGTCCTGGCGCACGACTCTCCGAGGCCATGGTGGCGGAGGTGCCGATGCAGATCAGATCAGCATTCAGGCGCTGGCGCACCCGCTGCACCAGCAGGGCCACATCAGCGCCTTGACGCCCCCGGTAGGTTTGAAGTTCATCCAGCACCAGGAACTCCAGGCCCTGGGCATCGCTGATCACCTTCTGATCCAGCGGATCCTGGCGGGTGAGGATGTACTACAGCATCACGTAGTTCGTTAGCAGGATGTCGGGAGGATCATTCTTGATCTTTGCCAGCTCTTCCTCACTCTCCTGACCCGTGTAGCGCGCAAAGGTGACACGCGGACCATCGGGATAACCCCAGCCGAGGTATTTCTGCAGCTCCTCAATCTGGCTGTTGCAAAGCGCATTCATCGGGTAGATGACGATCGCCCTGATCCGCTTGCTCTGGTCGCCGCGTTCGCGTTCCTCCAGCACCCGATTGATGATCGGAATCATGTAACCCAGCGACTTGCCGGAACCCGTGCCGGAGATCACCACCAGGCTGCCGCCGGCGCGGGCGATCACGATCGCTTCCCGTTGATGGCGGTGCAGCAGCAGCTCCACCCCGTCGCCACTGCCTTGATTGGACGCGTCCTTGCCCCAGCGGAAGATGCGGCTGCATTCCGGGTGCAGCAGTCCCTCCTCCGCCAGAGACCCGATGCTGCCTCCCCCGACGAAGCTGGGGTTGAGCTGGATCAGCGGCGAGGGCCAGTACTCACCCGCCCCGTAACGGCCATCCACAAAGTCCCGCAGATCAGGCGCATTGATCTGCGTGAAGCTCCGGCTGAACTGCCCGTAGTCCTCGACGACCCGGTCGCGGAAGGAGAAAACGTCCATCAGCGGGCAGCCTCAAGAAGGTAGTGGTCCGCCTGGAGCGGCGGGACTGGCATGGGGGTGAGGGGCCGCTTTAGCCAGTCTGCACCTTACGGAAGCGAGACGGCAGCACAGCAGAAGCACTTGCGGCCGCAAGTCTTGGAACTATGCACGGAGCGCATAATTTCAGCCCTCCAGCTGTTGCGGGCCGCCCCGCCTGAGGGCTGGGCCGCAAGCAGATCCAGCTCCCTGCACCCAATCCCCAAATCAGCCGCCGGCAGCGGCCACCAGCGGGCCTGCACGGAGCTGGTTTAGGCGGGAGATCAGATCAGCGATGGATTCGTCTTTGGCGGGCTGGTTTTTGTTGCTCACCAGTTGGCGGCCGACCACGTGGGCGCCGAGGTGGGCCAGCTGCAGCCTCAGGGCTGTGAGCACGGTGTGGCCGCCACCGCCGGAGTGGGTGGCGATGGCCACGGGGCGGCCATTGAACAGGGCCCGAAAGTCA
>JBBASD010000085.1:0-10785 GCA_040399485.1 Cyanobium sp.
AGCGGGCGGTTTGGGAGGCCCTGGAAGCGGCCCAACTCGACGAATTCGTCAGTGAGCTGCCCTATGGATTGCACACTCCGATTGGCGAAAATGGTTTACAGCTTTCCGGCGGACAACGGCAGCGCTTGGCCCTGGCCCGTTCCTTTTATCGCCATGCGAGATTTTTATTACTGGATGAGGCCACTAGCGCCCTGGACAACCGTACTGAGAGCGACATTATTGAAGCCCTTGATGTAATCGGTAGGCGTTGCACCACAGTGGTGATCGCCCATCGCCTTTCCACGGTAATGCGCTGTGATCGCATATATGAATTTGAGGCCGGGCGAGTCAAGGCTTTTGGGACCTATCAGGAGCTGCAGAACCGTTCAGAGACGTTCCGTGATCTTGCCGGTTTGGAGAGGAAGCTGGTGGGCTGAAGTGTAGGATTTGTAAGCATATGATTCTGCAGGCGTTCCGATGACCTTGACCTTGGTGGCTGGCCCTTGTGTCATCGAGAACGCCGAGCTCGTTTATGCGATTGCCGCAAGTGTGAAGGCCATCTGTGAACCGCTGGGCATCGACTACATCTTTAAGGCCAGCTTCGACAAGGCCAATCGAAGTTCGGGGAACTCTTTTCGGGGGCCTGGGTTTGAGGAGGGATTAGCGGTGTTGGCAGAGGTGAAACGCCGCTTTGGCTTGCGGGTGCTTACGGATATCCATGAAAGCCACCAGGCCGCACCCGTGGCCGAGGTGGTCGATGTGTTGCAAATTCCCGCGTTTCTCTGCCGCCAGAGCGATTTGCTGCTGGCCGCCGCCGCCGCCACCCGGGGCACCGACAAGGTGATCAATGTCAAGAAGGGCCAGTTTTTGGCCCCCTGGGATATGGAGCAGGTGGTAAAAAAGTTGCGCGATGCCGGCGCCGAGCATATCTGGCTCACCGAGCGAGGTAGCAGCTTCGGTTACAACACGTTGGTGGTGGATTACCGCAGCTTGCCGCAACTCCAGGCCCTCGGCTGCCCCGTCATTTTCGACGCCACCCATTCGGTGCAGCAGCCAGGGGGTCGCGGCAGCAGCAGCGGCGGCCAGAGGGAGTTCGTCGCCCCCCTCGCCCGGGCGGCGGTTGCCGTGGGTGTGGACGGCCTTTTTATGGAGGTCCATCCCGATCCTGAAAATGCCCTCAGCGATGGACCCAACATGGTGCCGTTGCAGCGGCTGGAGGCCCTCCTGGCCCAGCTGCTGGCGATTCGGGCGACGCTCTCGGCGGGAATCGCTGAGAGTGTGATCTAAGCCGAGGTGGGCGTTTCGCTCCTGGGCCATTGGCGGCATCGTTGGGCAGCTCGTTGCAGCCACAAGGTCATGTGCCGCCTGAGGCTGCTGGTCCTTGATGTGGATGGGGTGCTCACCGACGGAGGGTTATGGACCACCGAGTCCGGTGAAGTGCTCAAACGCTTCGATGTGCGCGACGGCCTCGGCATCCATCTGTTGCAACAGGCGGGTCTGGAGGTGGCGTTTCTCAGCGGCGGCAAGGGCGGCGCCAGCGAGCAACGGGCCCGTTATCTGGGAATTCGGCATGTGCTGACCGGAGTCAAGGACAAACCCGCCGCCCTCACCGAATTGCAACGCATTTTGGCAGTTTCGCCTGGGGAGTGTGCCTTCGTAGGCGATGACCTCAATGATCTGGCGGTGCGCCCGGTGGTGGGTCTGTTGATCTGCCCGGCGGATGCGGTGGGGCCCCTGCGGGACCGTGCTGATTGGGTGTTGGATCGCAAGGGTGGCGACGGCGCCGTGCGCCGTCTGGCGGAGGCGATCCTGCAGGCCCGGGGCGACTGGGACCGCCTGGTCCGCTCGGGCTGGAGGGGTCGCAATGATTGAAACGGGCCGACTGCGCCGCTGGCTGCACCAGGTGCTGGTGGCCGCCAACAGGCGCTCGCCCCTGGATTGGCTGGCGGGACTCGAGCGCGATCAGTGGCAGTCGTTGGCGGCCTACCGCGGGCTCGTGCACCAGGCGTTCCGAAGCCAGCCCCTGGCCCCCCAGGTCAGTGCCGACTATTGGCAAGACGGTGCATTTACCAATGCGAAGGTGCAGAAAGCTTTCTTCAACCCGGCCCAGCGCGAGCGGGAGAACTCTTCCCATCACTACGGTCACGATGTCCAGCTCAAACGTCATGCCGGCTTGTCTCTGATCGGCCCCCAATTGCCCTGGGTGTTGGAGCACGGGCTCAAGGTGAGCCGCAACGCCAGCTTTGAGAGCCCCAAACCCTGGATGCGGGGCTACCTCTGCATGGGCCCCCTGCGGGCCCGGTGGCTACGCGAGCGCTATGGGCTGCCGGCGGTTCCCATCGGTCCCTGGATCGCCTATGCCAAACCCGTGTTGGAGGCCAGCGCCATGGTCCGCTTGCGTACCCAACTCGGCCCCACTCTGTTGGTGGTGCTTGCCCACAGCTGGGACAAGGTCGAGCGCCGCATGGATTTGGGCGCCTGCATCGAAGCCGTGGCCCGTCTTGCCTGCGACGGGGGCTATCGCCGGGTGATTTGGTTGAGGCACTGGAAGGACCCTGAGATCGAAGGCCTGCCAGCGGACTGGATCGTGGCCTGTAATGGCCATCGCTCCAACCCCTGGTTCCTGGATTCGCTGCGGACCCTGATCGAACTCAGCGACGGTTTGGCCAGCAATGCCTTCGGCACCCATCTCGGTTATGGCGTCTGCCTGGGGCAGCGTCTGCACTGGATTCCGGTGGCAGTTGAGCAGGATCTCGCCTTGCTGTCCCCCGAGAAACTCACCGAGGAGCAAGAAGAATGGCAGGAGCGCCAGCGATTGTCGGACGAGTTGCGGGATCGCTTGGACGGCACCGATGGGGCGGTGGCTGCGCGGGAACTGCTCAATCCCTACTGGGGGTTTGATGCCATCAAGGACCCGGTGGCCCTGACAAGGGTTCTGCGGGGGCGGAGGCTGGTGGATGCTCCCTGAGCCGGCTTTCCAGATGGCCGCTTTTCCTGCCCGAGCTCCCTATCGGATTGATCAGGTGATGGCGGCCCCCGGTGCCATGGCGCTCCTGTTTATGGGACAGGTCCTGGCGGCAGCGTTGCTCTCCTGGTTGGCCGTTTCCAAAAGCGACCGCCGGATCTGGGGTTTGGCCACCGCCGGGCTGCTGCTGGTGCTGGTGGCTCTGTTCTTCACCCTGGCCAGCTGGGGGACCAGCGACATCACCAAGCTGAGCCACTTCCTCACCTTTGAGCGCTCTGCCGTCAAGGGCGAACCCTTCTGGCTGTTGGTGGCTCCCCTGATCATCGCCCTGCCGTTCCGCATGGCCACGGTCCACGGGCTGGTGGTGGCGGGCTACGGGGCGGCGGCGCTTGGGTTGGCGCGCCAATGGCGGGCCTGGAGTTGGGCCGGCTGGTGGGTCCTACTGATCTGTTGCAGTCCGTTGCTACGTGGCTTCATGCAGAATTCCCATTCACGGCAGGCCCTCTCGACGCTCCTGCTGCTGCCGGTTCTGCTCTGGGCGGGTCGACTGGCCCAGGTGCCTCGGCTGACCCTTGTCGTATTGCCCCTCTGGGGGCTCACCTGCCACACCACAGCTCTCTTCACCTTGCTGCTGGCCCTGTTGCCCAGGTTGCCCGGGATGGGGAACTGGCCAGGGGGGTCAGGCAGGCTGCTCTCCAGGGTCCCGGCCCAGGCAGCCCCCTGGTGGCAGAACCAATGCCGCGCCGCTCCCTGGTGGCTACAGGCCGTGGCCCTGGGGGGGCTGATTGTTGTTGTGGTGCTGGCAGGCCGCTGGGCCTGGGAATTGGTTCCCTTGGTGCAGGGCAAGTTCGAGATCTACTGGTCCCAGCAGGGTTATGCCAATTCCTATCCCTTAGCCGCTGCGGTGGGGCGTCTGCAGCTGGCCATGGCTATTGGGGTGGTCCTCAGCTGCCAGCAACGGCGTGTTGGCCTGGCCCGGTTCCTGGCCTGTGACCGCGGTCGCCAACTGGTGCTTTACAGCTTGGTTTATGGGCTGGTGGAGGGGGCCCTGGCCCTGGGCCTGGTGCCCCAGATCACCAGCCGCCTGGCCGATCCGGCCGGGTTTTTCCTGTTGATCGTCTGGCTGGCCTGGCTGGAGCGCTACCGCTGCCTTTGGGCGGCCCTGCCGGCCCTGCTCGTCAGCTTGGATTATTGGCTGGTGGAGCGATTAGCCGGTTCCCAGGCCCTCCAATGCGGCAGCAACGACACCTTTTTGTGCATTCCGGATCGCTGGCCTTGGCAAGTGCGTTATTGAAGGTCCGTGATGCCCTCTCCCCCTACCTTCCCACTCGTTGCCCCCTTTCGGGTCGACCAGGTCACCCAGGCGCCCCAGCTGCTGGCCGCCCTGTTCTGGGCCCAGGTGGCGCTGGCGCTGGCGATTCAGCTGGCGGCGGTGCTGCGACGACCGCGGCTTTGGTGGGCCGCTGTTGCAATTTTTTTAGGCCTGATACTGATCTTCTTCAGCCTGGCAAGTTGGGGCAACAGCGATACCACCCGCTTTTCCCATGCCTTGCAATGGAATCCGGACCTCTCGCCGCCGGAGCTGCTTTGGGTGGCTCTGCGGCCCTTGATCCTGGTGCTGCCATATCGCATGGCCGGGTTGCATGGCTTGATCGCCACGGGATTCGCCCTGGCCGCCGTGCTTATGGCCCGGGGATGGCGGGCCCCGGCCTGGGCCGGTTGGTGGGCCCTGTTCATTTGTTGCAGCCCCCTGCTGCGGGGGTTTCTGCAGAATGCCCATAGCCGCCAGGCGCTGGCCACCCTGCTGCTGCTGCCGCTGTTTTTGCAGAGTGCCCGTCTAGGCCAGCCCCCCAGGAGTGGACTGGGGGTCGGGGTGGTGCTGTCGGCCCTCAGTCACAACACATTTGTCTGGAACCTACCGATCAGCCTCTCCCCCTGGCTGGTGCGTCTGCCGGAGCTGGCGGCTCGCCGCCGGGACCAGCCCACCGCTGGCCCAGGGGGCTGGCGCCGCTGGCTGCCTTGGCTCCTGCTCCTTGGGGCTGTGCTGGCGATGTTGGCCCTGGTGGCGCCCGCCGCGCTGCAACGTTTCCGCGATTACAGCAACGACGACTATCACAACCTCTATCCGCTCCGCCCGGTAGTGGGGCGCTTGCAGCGGGCCATGGCCCTCGGCCTGGTGGTGGCGTGTTTGCAGCGAAGACTGGATCCCAGGATGTTGTTGCGCTGTCCCCTGACCCAGCTTCTCCTGGCTTTCGGTTTGTTTTACGTGGGGATCCAGGTCTCAATTGAACAGCACTGGTTGGCCCAAATCACCAGCCGTCTTGCCGATGGTGTCGGTTTCTTCCTGCTGATTCTCTATCTGGCTTGGCTGCACCGATACCGGGCCCACTGGTGCTTGATCTTTCCCCTTTGGGTCACCCTTCAGCATTGGTTGGATGGGCGCATCCTGCGCTCAGCGCTTTATGCCTGTGGTCAGAACGATGAGTTTCTCTGCGTGCCGGATCGCTGGCCTTGGCAGGTGCGCTACTGAGGCGGGTTGCCTCTCCTGCTACTCAGGACGCAAGCTGGGCTGTGAGGCTTCGCATCCGTCGTACCCGCAGCCAGCGATGCAAAAATTCCAGCGGTTTGCGGCGGTAGCGGGGATTGCTGCGCCACAGGGGCCCCAAGGGCAGCCAGACCACCGTGGCATCGGTCAGGGCCCGCACTCCGTAGAGGGCTGATGTGAGTCCTGTGACGACCACCTGGCGGTCGGGATTGGCTTGCCGAAGCAGTTCCACCAGCACCTCGAGGGGCACCGGCGCCCGCACCGGACCCGCCAGCCACGGGGCCTCCAGGGGGCCGAAGCTCCCTGAGGGGGGAGCCTTGGGGTGGTCAAGCAACACCAGTCGGTCCCGGTCGGCCACGAAGCCATGGCGCCGCTCCAGACGCCGGCGCCACTGGTCCAGAACCGTTAAGGGAATTCGCTGGCGGGGGAATTGGTGGGCCAGGTTTGGCACCGAGCACAGCCAGATCGGCCGTCCCGGGCCGCTTGCTTCCTGGCAGATGCGGACCCAGCGGCTGGCCGTTGGGGCTTCCGAGGCCAACAACGTGCCAAACAACTCCAGCCGTTGGCTCAGCGGCGGCGCCGCCGGCTCGATCGGGGGGCGATGCCAGCGGGGTTGGCGGCCGCTGAGCACGTAACGCACCCTGGCGCCCGCGTCGCCAATCGGCAGGCCCAGCAGGCTGGGGGCCAGGGCCCGCAGTTCTCGGGGGCAGCGGTAATACAGCCCCAGGCCATCACCACACACCACCACCTCGGGAATGGCCAGCCGCTGCACCAGTCGGCGCTGGTCCTTCAGCCATTCGTTGTTGAGACAGGCCAGATCCCACCCCCCAGGTTGCAGGTCTTCGGCAGCGGCGACCTGATGCAGGCCCGCGAAGGTCTTGGGGTGTTGATGGCGCAGCCATGCCAACCAGCGCTCGATGGGGGTTTGAACGCTGGCCAGGGCGAGGGGATCTTTGGTGAGAACGCCCGTGATCACAACTGCGATCGAGGGAGCTGGGCCTGGGCGTCGGACCTGGAGTTCGGGCAGTGCCTGCACCACGGCCAACTGGTGTACCAGGTGGATCAGGCCGCCGGTGGGGACCAGCACCCTGGGGGTAAGCCCCTGGCCTGCGGAAGGGCCTGGGGGGCTCACGGCGGATCGCTGGACACAGGTTCGATCGGCGCCAGGCGGGGATCCAGAATTTTGGGCCCCATACCCTCAAACTTCACCGCCAGGGAGAGCCTCTCCCCGGAGCCGAAGAGGTGGGTGATCTTGCCGACCCCGAAACTGGCGTGCCGCACCGGATCGCCCACGGCCCAGGAACGGGCGGGGGCGCGGCGCCGCACGGCGTTGGCTGGGCGGGCCGCTTCACCCCCGGCCGCCACTCGTCGGCTGTCGTCCCGATCGACGCGGGTGAGCCGCTCCAGCCGCTGTTCGCGGCGAATGGCCGCGCCGCCGCTTTGGGGCAGATCACCCTGGAGAAGCTCGGCGGGCAGCTCGGAGAGAAACACCGAGGGCACGGCCGGTTCGCGCATGCCACCCCACAGCCGCCGTTCGCTGGCATGGCTGAGGAACAGGCGCTCCTTGGCCCGGGTGAGGCCCACATAACAGAGGCGGCGTTCCTCTTCCAGGGCGGCGGGATCCTCAAGGGAGCGATAGCTGGGAAACAATCCCTGCTCCAGTCCCACCAAAAAGACCACCGGAAACTCCAGTCCCTTGCTGGCATGGAGGGTCATCAGGGTGACCCGGTCGGCGGCGGTGTCCTTGCTGTCGGCATCACTGGCCAGGGCGGCGCTGGCCAGGAAGCCCTCCAGGGAGCCCTCCTCGTTTTCCTCCTGGTATTGCAGGGCGGCATTGACCAGCTCCTGGAGGTTGCGGCGGCGTTCCTCGGCCTCGTCGCTGGCCTCGGCGATCAGTTCGGCCACGTAACCGCTCTGCTCCATCACCCGCTGCACCAGCTCTGAGGGGGGAGACTCCTGGGCGCGGCGGGCCAGATCATTGATCAGTTCAGCGAACTGCAGCAGACCCTTGGCCGACCGCCCCCCAAGGGAGCGCACCGCCTCGGCGTCGCTGACCACCTCCCAGAGGGGCAGGCCCAGCTGGGCCGCGGCATCGGTCAGGCGCTCGACGGTGGTCTTGCCGATGCCGCGCCTGGGCACATTCAGCACCCGCAACAGGCTGACGGTGTCGGCGGGATTGACCAGCAGACGCAGGTAGGCCAGCACATCCTTGATTTCACGGCGGTCGTAGAAGCGCAGGCCGCCGACCACCAGGTAGGGGATGCCCCAGCGCACCAGGGATTCCTCCAGGGCCCGGCTCTGGGCATTGGTGCGATAAAGCACCGCCATGTCGCCCCAGCGCAGATCCGGGTGGGCGGCGTCCAACATCCGCATGCGATGGACCACCGCTTCGGCTTCGGCAATTTCGTCATCGCAACGGATCAGGTGGATCGCTTCGCCCTCGCCGCGGGTGGGCCGCAGCACCTTGTCGATCCGCTCGCTGTTGTGGGCGATCAGGGCATTGGCGGCCTCCAAGATCGTGGCGGTGGAGCGGTAGTTCTCCTCCAGCTTCACCATCGTGGCCGTGGTCTCATCGGCGGCACCATCGCCAAAATCCTTCTGGAAGCCCATCAAAATGGTGAAATCTGCCGCCCGGAAGCTGTAGATGCTCTGGTCGGCGTCGCCGACCACAAACACCGAACGCTCGCCCCAATCTTCAAACCGCTCGGGGTCCTGGCCATCGGTGACCAGCAACTTGATCAGGTCGTACTGGGTGCGGTTGGTGTCCTGGTATTCGTCCACGAGCACGTGGCGAAAGCGGCGATGCCAGTAATGGCGGACCTGTTCGTTCTGGCGCAGCAGCTGCACGGGCAACAGCAGCAGATCGTCGAAGTCGAGGGCGTTGTTGGCCGCCAGGGCCCGCCGGTAATGGCGGTAGGCCTGGGCCACCTGGCGATCACGCTGGCCCCGGGCTTCGGCCTCGAGGTGCTCCGGCAGTTGGCCTTGGTTCTTGGCGCTGCTGATGGCCCAGCGCACCTTCTTGGGTTCGAAGCGCTTGGGATCCAGTCCCAGCTCCTGGGTGACGATTTCCTTGACCAGGCTCTGGGCGTCGTTCTCGTCATAGATCGAGAACTGGCGTGTCCAGCTGAGCCCTTCGCCGTCCTTGTACTTGTCGATGTCGAAGCGCAGCAGCCGGGCGAACAGGGCGTGAAAGGTGCCGATCCAGAGGTCCTTGATCACTTCGCGGTAGATGCGACCCCGTAGCTGCCGCTGTTCGGCCGCCGGCAGGGTGCTCCAGGGTTGGCCGAACTGGCTCTGGGCCAGCTTCTGGGCCAGCAGCAGCTCCAGCCGCTCTTTCATTTCCCGGGCCGCCTTGTTGGTGAAGGTGACGGCCAGCACCTCGGCCGGATCGACGCCGTGGTGGCCGATCAGGTGGGCGATGCGATGAGTTAGGGCGCGGGTCTTGCCGCTGCCGGCACCGGCCACCACCAGCAGGGGCCCAGTGTGGTGATCGACGGCCTTGCGCTGGGCGTCGTTGAGGCCGGCGAGGAAGCTCATGGTGGGATCGTATCGAGGCCCCCTGGCGGCCTGTTTACCTGCCGCGCCCGCCTATCGGTGGCCCTGCGGCCAGTACGGTCTGTGGACCTGCGGCTCCGCAGGGCTGCTGGGACGTCCCCTTCCCTTACTTAGCCTCTAATCGCTGGGGTTTGCCATGGATCGGCGTCCACCCGTTTCCAGTTACCGCCCGGAGATCGATGGTCTGCGGGCGATCGCCGTGTTGGCGGTGATCGCATTCCACTTCAACGAACACCTGCTGCCCAGCGGCTTTCTGGGAGTGGATGTGTTCTTCGTGATCTCAGGTTTTGTGATCACCGCGTCCCTGGCCCGCCATCAGGATTCCGATTGGCGTCCGTTTCTTTTGGGTTTCTACGCCCGAAGGATTAAGAGGCTGATACCCCTGTTGACGACCTGCGTTCTGGTCACGATGCTCGTCGGCGCCTTTGTGATCTCGCCTGGGTCAGACGAATTCAAAGCCACTTGGACAACTGGAATCGCTGCGCTTTTGGGTGTTGGCAATATCACCCTGCAGGCACAGCAATCCGATTATTTCGCCTCTTCTACAGCCCTCAATCCCTTCACGCACACCTGGTCGCTGGGCGTGGAAGAGCAATTTTATTTTTTGTTTCCGATACTAGTTTTTGCCAGTGGATTTTCTCGGCATAGGCCTGGTGCTGGCAGGAATCTTGGCCTTGCTTTGGCCCTGCTGAGCCTGGCTTCTCTGGTTGGCTGGATTGTGATGAATGGGCGCGATCCTGCCTGGACTTTTTATTTTTTTCCGGTCCGCTTCTGGGAACTGGCTGCCGGAGCCCTGGCCTTCCTAGCCTGGCGTTCCCGGCCCGAGGCCTTGGCTGGCCGAGGTTTCCCCTTGCCGGCACCGGCATTCCTGGTGGCCGCCCTGCTTGGCCTGCTGCTGTTGCCCCGTTCCTTTGCGACCTGGGTCACCGTGGCGGTGGTCCTGATCACGGCCTTGCTGTTAATGCAGCTGACCCCTGGCCAATGGACTCAGAGGCTTTTGGGAGCTGGCCCGCTGCGTTATCTCGGCCTGATTTCCTACGCGCTTTATCTCTGGCATTGGAGCGTGATCTCGCTCAGTACCTGGACCGTCGGCATAGAGGCTCGAACAGTGCCCTTCCAGTTGGCCCTGATTCTGCTGTTGTCCGTTGTCTCCCACCATGCGATTGAGAAGCCGCTCCGCGCTGCCCGATGGGGGGGCACGCCGGCGCGGACCTTGCTTTACGGCCTGCTGCTGGTCCTGGGAACAGGCCTGCTGTTGGTCATGTTGGGCCGTCCACTGCGGGGCAGGTTTTTCAGTGGTGTTGACCCTGGCGTGGCCAGGCACTGGGACCGTCAGGTGGGCCTGGCCGGCACCAGCGTGAACGGTGAGAATTGCCACTCGGGTCCTGGGATGTCCCAAGGGGATTTCGCAACCACCCTGCGCCTGTGCACCACCCCCAGGCGCCCTAGCGACCAGCGTCGGCTGTTCGTCCTTGGCGACAGCCATGCCCTGGCCTTGATGCCGCTGGTGGAGCGCCTCCACCAGGAGCTGCCCCTGCAGATCAGCCACCTTTCGCGTGGTGGCTGTCCCCTGCCGCCATCCGCATCGGGCCATGAATCCACGGGCTGCTGGGCCTTCGCCCAGCAGGCGATGGCGGCCACGCTGGAGGCCGCCAGGCCAGGGGATCTCGTGCTGATCCACAACTACTTTCGCTCCCATTTTGGGGCAGGCGCTGACACCCGCTCCATGCAGATCGATGGC
>JBBASD010000086.1:0-3711 GCA_040399485.1 Cyanobium sp.
TGACGAAAATCAAAGGCCGAAAGGATGCGTTCGGTCAGGTTGAGCACCCGCAAGATCTCATCGCCGATCTGCTCGGGCAGACAAAAGATGTGGGCGTCGTCCTGGGTGAATCCCCGCACCCGCATCAGGCCGTGCATCACCCCCGGCCGTTCATAGCGATAGACGGTGCCCAATTCGGCCCAGCGGATTGGTAGTTCGCGGTACGAACGCAACCGGCTGGCATAGGTCAGCACATGGAACGGGCAGTTCATGGGCTTGAGCTGGAACTCGCGCTCATCCACCTGCATGGGACCGAACATGCTCTCCTGGTAAAAGTCCAGGTGGCCCGAGGTCTTCCACAGGTCAATATCGGCAACGTGGGGGGTGTAGAGCAGCTCGTAGCCGTCCTCGAAATGGGTGGCGCGCCAATAGTCCTCGATCAGCAACCGCATGCGGGCACCGCGCGGATGCCAGAACACCAGGCCGGCCCCAGCCTCGTCCTCAATCGAGAAAAGATCCAGATCGGTGCCGATGCGGCGATGGTCCCTGCGCAGGGCCTCTTGCTTGCGGCGCTTGTATTCGGCAAGCTGCTCGGGGGTCTGCCAGGCGGTTCCATAGATGCGCTGCAGTTGGGCCTTCTTCTCATCGCCGCGCCAGTAAGCGCCGGCCACACTCTCCAACTCGAAAGCCTTGGGGTTGAGCTCACTGGTGTTGGCCACATGGGGGCCGGCACACAGATCCCACCACTCGTTGCCAAGGGTGTAGATGGTGATGGGGTCCTGAAGACCCGCCAAGATCTCTAACTTGTAGGGCTCGTTCTGAGTGCTAATGCGGTCCTCGGCGTCCTGGCGGCTCACCTCAACGCGCTCAAGCGGCAGTTTCTTAGCGATTATCTGCACCATCTCTTTCTTGATGGCTTTGAGATCGGCCTCGCTGAAGGGGTCGGGAGCGTCGAAGTCATAGTAGAAGCCGTTCTCAGTCCAGGGGCCGATGGTTACCTGGGCCCTGGGAAACAGCTTTTGCACCGCCATGGCCAGCACGTGGCTCATGGAGTGGCGGATGCGCAGCAGCTCGGGACTCTCACTCGTTTTCGGCAGAACCATCGCCAGCGGCGCCGAACCGGTGGCGATGCTGCCGGCCTCGTGCGCATTGGCAGTGTCGGCGCCAGTGTCGGCGGCGCTCACGGAGGCAGGCACGGGAATCCGCTTCTGGGGAATTGCGATCCTACGCAGGAGAATCAAGTTATCAGTGCCTGCCCCTCATTGGCGTCTCGCTCCGGTTTTGGCCCGCTGCGCCTCGATCCCTTTAAAGAGCCTCGCAGCGTGGCGTTCAGCTACGGCCTCTGGTGCCTTTCGCTCGTAGGGGTCTGCGGTGTCCATCGTCTCTACAACCGCAAACCTCTGAGCGGCATTCTTTGGCTGTGCACGTTTGGTTTATTTGGCATCGGCCAGTTGATTGACCTGTTCCTGATACCCGGGATGGTTGAGAAGGCCAATCAGGATTTGCTTCTGCAGCAACCGCAAGGGGTCCAGGATCTGCCCTTGCTCCCCTCCCTGGAGAAGCAGTTGCTTCAGTTAGCGCGGCAGAGGACTCCCGGGGGCTTCACCCTCAATGACGCCTTGCTGGAGGTGGATCTGCTCCCGGGTCAGAGCAGTGCGTCGATCACCAAGGAGATTCAGCGGCTGCTGGAGGCCGATTTGCTGCACGTGGGCAATGACGAACGGGGGCGGGTGGTGTATCTCGAACCCTGAGCAGCGGGCCCTCAAACGGCCGATGAACCCTCTGCACTGAGCCGTTTCTGGCGCTGCAGCTCGGCCAAATAAAAGTCCTTCAGCTCATCGGCGTCCTTGACCGGTTGGCCATAGAAGCTGCCGCCATGGCTGGCTGGCAGGGAGGCCCATTCTGGCGATAGGCGGTTGAGCACCTCAATGTTGAGGCCGCGGCGATCGAAGGTTTCCAGGGCACCGCGCTTTTGCATCAGGTAGAGGGCTGCCTGGTCCTGGCTGGCTGGCCCGAAGTCATTGAGACCTAGTTTGATGGACGCCTCTCGCCAAGTGGCGGGCATAAACTGGTATGCGCCCGCAGCCGCACTGGTGTATTCCAGTTGCACCACAATTTCGGGATGGCGGTCGAGGCGATCGAAACGACCGCCGCCAAACAACATCCGATAGCCCTCCTGACTGCCTCCGATCCAGGTGCCTTCGGCGTAGCGAATCGTGTTGAGTAAGGCACGCCGTTCGGGGGTGATCAGGTATGGGCCCCTTTGGCTCTGGGCGGAGCGCAGGCCCTGCTGGCTGGTCCCCGAGGGGCCTGGGCTGAGGGGCAGTTGACGAGCCCCGATCGGTAGCGCCACCAATAAAGCCAGGCTGCAAAACAGGCCGGCAGTTGCGGAGGCGCGCTCGAACTGGGGTCGGCAGGGCAAAACGGAAAATCACGAACATCACCCCCTGACCTTGATGGGCAAAGCCAGACAAGGCCAACCCCCCCGCCGCCTCACTGGACAAGGGCCAGGAACTATGCAAGCCACGATCTAAGCGGTCCGGCCCTGGTGGCGGAGCGGGTGGGTAAGGCCAGGGCTGAACTGGGATTTTCTGCTGGTCATATGGAGAGGACCAAAGGGGCGCTGCTCGGTCAGGATTCCCCCATCAAGACCTTCAATTCATCAGTGCAGCTGATCAATTGAAGGTTGATCGTTTAGCTGTGGCCGGGGCTCGACGGCAGGAACCCCAGCGCATTGCGAACCCGATCGAGGGTGTCAGCGGCTACGGAAGCAGCTTTTTCCTGGCCTTTGCCCAGGACTTCCCTCACCCTCGCGGGATCGTTTCTCAACTCCCGATAACGGGCTTGGAGGGGTTTGAGGGCTTCTACGGCGGCATCAGCCAACAGGGGTTTGAAGCTGCCCCATCCCATGGCGGCACATTCGTTGAGGGCGGCTTCGCGGCTTTGCTGGCTCAACAGCGCATAAAGACCGAGCAAGTTGTCGGCTTCAGGCCGCTCCGGATGGCCAAATTCAAGACCCATGACCGCATCGGTCTTGGCACGCTTGATCTTGCGCACGATCAGCTCGGGGGGGTCGAGCAGGGCAATGCGGGAGGACTCGTTCGGGTCGCTCTTGCTCATTTTGTTGCGTCCATCCGTGAGGCTCATCACCCGGGCGCCCTCCTTGAGAATCAGGGGCGAGGGCACTTTGAGAATGGGGATTGGTTCTCCACTGGCATCTCGGGGCGCAAACCTCGCATTAATGCGCTGCTGGGCGATGTCGCGGGCTAGTTCGAGGTGCTGTTTCTGGTCTTCCCCCACCGGTACCTGGTCAGCGTCATAGAGAAGAATGTCGGCTGCCATCAACACGGGATAGTCCAGCAGTCCGGCCGAAACGTCCGAACCCTGCTTCAAGGCCTTTTCCTTGAACTGGATCATGCGTTCGAGCCAATTCAAGGGAGTGACGCAATTCAGTAGCCAACAAAGTTCGCTGTGGGCGCTGACATGGCTCTGCACGAAAACCGTGGCTCGGTCTGGATCGATGCCACAGGCCAGATAGAGGGCTGCCGTGGCCAGGGTGTCCTCCGCTAGGCGGGCGGGGTCATGGGGAACGGTGATCGCGTGGAGATCGACAACACAAAAAAAGGTGTCATGGTCCTGCTGAAGCTCGACCCAATTGCGAATGGCTCCAAGCCAGTTGCCCAGATGCAACTGGCCCGTGGGCTGGACACCGGAGAGAACGCGCGGTCGTGC
>JBBASD010000086.1:3811-10628 GCA_040399485.1 Cyanobium sp.
GCCGGGGCCGCTGGTCGGCTGGGCCTGGCAAAGGGATCGACCCGGACCTGACGGACCTGCCTGCCCCGATCTCCCCTGTCGCTGCGCTCACGACGCTCGCCACCTCCCTCTTCCCCCCTGGGGCGGCTTCGCCCAACGCCTTCACTGCGTTGCTGGGCCACAAGGGCATCAAGTTGGCCGGCTTCCAGTTGTTGCGCCAGGGTCCGCAGAGCAAAACCGAGCACGGCAACCGGTGAACGCAGGCCGAAGGCCTCCTGAAGGGCCCTGGCGGCCTTCATTTCGTTGTCACTCAAACGAATGCGCAGCCCGCCTGGTTCTTTGGGGCCAGTTTGACGAACCCCCCGCCCGGGACTGTCCCGGCCTTCGCGGTTGTCACCAGCATGGGTGCCATAGGAAGCGGTGCTGTCTTCGGCCATGACCAGGGTCTCAATCAGGCGCAAGTGTGCCGCATCGGTCGGTTGCTATCGCTTACTTCCGGACGCAGCCAGAAGAGCCCATGGTTTTCGCCACGGCGGCCCCCGTCTGCCCGGGCGAGCACCAGCAACGGCAGGGGCCGAGGCCTGTCGTGAAAGCGTTGGCGGTAATCGGCCAGGAGCTGGAGATAACGGGCAAAGGTCCAGCCGTTGTTGCCGCGATCTCTAGCGGCCCAGAAGCGGCGTAGGGCCTGCTGGCAGGCTTCGGCCCCAAATTCCTGCCAGCAGCACTGCTGGGCGTCCCAACTGGGGTATCCAGCCTCGATCAGCTGGCTGTAGCGGCTCAATTCAGGAGCTTCGCGACTGGTGTCCGGCGGCAACCGGTTGGCAAGCTCCTCCACCGCAATGGCCTCCAGCCGCAACCAGCACCGGTCCAGAACCAGCACCGGCAGGCCACCATGCCAATGATCACTGGATTGGAGCAGTGCCATGGGGGCTTCAATCCGTTGCTTCTGGCGTGGGGTCAACAGGGGCGGGGCGGGGGTCATGGCCGCACCCCCAGGTCAAAGGCCTGGCAGCAACTTTGATGCCGCCGCCTGACCTCGGCAGCCAGGTCGGGCAAGGGGGTAAGGGGGGTCAGGGTGGGCACCGGCGAGGGTGACGCAACGATCAACACCTCTAACTTATGGGGATTTTCGTCCAGGTTCGGTGTTCTGGATGGCCACGGTCAGGGTGTCGACGCTGACCTCTGAGCTAAACATCATGGGCGGGTCCTCCCGCTCCGTCGTTTTGCCAGCCGACAGCCGTGACCGCTTCGGATTCCGCTCCACCCCCTGCCTCTGGGACCTCAAGGTTGCCCCGCATGGTGACTGCAACCTTGCGGACCGTTCTTGGTGGATTGCCCGGGAGATTTTCTGGGGCCCCCTGGGTGCCGCCAGTGTTGCTGCTGGGCGGGGGGTTGGTGCTTAGTGAGGGAATCTCCCACTGGCTCCCCATCGAAGGGGGAAGTCTCTTCACCCTTGGATCCCTGGCGGCAGGCTGGTGGTGGTTGTCCCGGGACCGTCCAGGCCGGCCTTCCCGTTTGCCCTCCAGCCTTGATGGCTGGCAGCAGCGCTGTGAGCAGCTACTAGATCAGTTCGAACGTCTTCAAGGTGGGGAGGCCAGTCTTCTCGACCCCCGTCGCCAGGAGTTGCAGGACTTGATGGCCGAGCGGCAGCGCCCGGAACTGCGTCTCACCCTCACGGGCACCCGTCCGCCGGAGATAGCAGCCCAATCCATGGCAGCTGCAGCCCTGCGCTGCTCCTTGCCCTTGCGCCTGGACTGGGGTTTGCCCCTGCCCATGATCAGTGCCGAATGGCAATGGCCACAGGCCTTTGCCCAGGCTGATGTGCTGCTTTATCACCTGCGCCTGCCGCTTTTGGCGGTCGATCTGCGTTGGCTTGATGCTCTCGATTCGGACCAGCCCCACTGGTTGCTGGTGGAGTGCCAGGACGCCGAGGCGGCGGAGCCCCTGCTTCTGGAACTGGCGAGTCAGTGGCCTTCTCTGCAGCGCGAACGCCTGCTGCTTTGGGATGGTGGCCTGAACACCCTCCAGGAGGTCCTGGGGCCCCTGGCGTTTTGGTTGAACCGGGAAGGGCGTTCCTTGCGCCAAGCCACATCCCTACGGTCCATCCAGGGCCTCCACACCCGCTGGCAGGCCGATCTCGAGCGCCTTCGCCGCCAGGAATGGCGTCGCCAGCTGCAACGGACCCAGTGGATCGTGGCAACGGGGGTGGCGATCACGCCAGTTCCCAGTCTGGATTTGCTGGTGTTGGCCGTAGGCAACGGACTGATGCTTCAGGAGATGGCACGCCTCTGGGATTGCCCGTGGACCCTGGATCAACTGCGGGGGGCTTCCATGGAATTGGCCAAGGCCACCGTTGCCCTTGGACTGATCGAGTGGAGCAGCCAGGCCTTGGTCACGGCGGCCCGCTTGCACGGAGCCACCTGGTTGGTGGGGGGTGCCCTGCAGGCCCTCAGCGCCGCTTATCTCACCCGCGTGGTCGGCCATGCCATGGCGGACTTATTGGCCCTGTCCGCCGGGGTGAGTGCCCCAGATCTGGCGTTGATCCAACGGGAAGCACCCTTGCTGGTGGCACGGGCCGCCGAGGCCGAAAGGCTGGACTGGTCGAAGTTTTTGCAAGAGGCAAAGGTATGGATACAGGGCAGTGGCAAGGGAGGCTGGGCGACTTCGACTTAGCCGAAATTCGTGAAGTTTGGGAGACAAACTTTTTGATGACCTGACATGCACGACGCCGAGCCACCCTCTTCGACTGATACTCGCCTGCAGCGCTGGCCCTGGTGGCCCTTGCTGCCGCTTTACCCCTATGGCCGTCGCGTCAGCCTCATGCGTGAGGTGATTGAGGGAAGGGTCTGGTGTTTTGAGCAGCTTCACGGTGTCTGGTACGTCGCGGTGCCGATCCGGATGACTGTCCTGAAGGTGGAGGGAGGGCTACTGCTATATGCGCCTGTCCCGCCAACTGCTGAACTGCTCTTAGAACTAAGGGATCTGGAAGCACATCACGGGCAGGTACTTTCGATCGTATTGGCCACATCTTCAGGGCTAGAACACAAACTCCCCGTGGCGGCCCTGGCCAGGGCTTTCCCCAAGGCCACTGTCTGGGTGAGTGATAAGCAGTGGAGTTTTCCAGTTCCCCTACCCTCCAGCTGGCTTGGTTTACCCGCAGGCCGTACCAAGGTGCTGTTCCGTGATGGGTTGCCCCATCAAGACCAGCTGGTCTGGGTTCCCCTCGGGCCGATCGACCTCGGGCTTGGCACGTTCCATGAAATTGCCTGTATTGATCTCTTCACGGGATCATTGCTAGTCACCGATGCACTTGTCAGCATCTCGGCTACTCCTCCAACAATTTTTGATCTTGACCCTGCACCACTGTTGTTTCATGGCAGGGAAAAGGGGTCCGAAGCAATGATCGACACTCCAGATCTTCGACTAAGGGGTTGGAAAAGGATTGTAATGTTTGCAAATTTTTTCCGGCCTGAATCTGTGACCATCGCATCACTTGGTGAACTTTTCTCTGACGCCATGGCAGCAGATCAGGCCAGTCCCCGAAATCACTTCGCCTTATATCCTTTCCGATGGGCACCATCCTGGGAGGAGCAGGCTGATCAATTTATCAACCATGGTGATCAGATTGCCCCCTGTCGGCTGGCACCCGTTTTGGAAAGGTTGGTCTTTGTTCGTGCGAAGCAGTTTTATCTCGATTGGCTACGTACCTTGGCCAAACAGACGGCAATCAAGAGTCTGATCTCAGCTCATTATTCATGCCAGCAATCAATTTGTGGTAACAATATTGCTTGCTATGCAGACCTTATTGATTCCACGGATTGGGCGCCGTCTAAAGGGTCATGGCAATTACTTGCAGATATTGACCAGGCATTGATTCGCTTTAGAGTAGTTCCAAGTAATAATTAATATCAATATATTTATGTAGGCATTCAGAGGTCTCTAGGCAAATTGCGTCGAACGAAGCATTTGGCTTGGAATACTACTTTATTTATAGCTACAAGCCAAGGGTGTGGGGGTATATCTTCGAGGGGGATTTTTGCCCATGGTGTTGTTGCTTTAGCTGCAAGATAGTGGCCTTTAAAGTCATGCTTGCATCGAGCATTCCAAGGTTTAATCGGACCAGGACCGGCAAAATGCACGATAGCCGGGTTGAATCTTGCTTCTTTTTCATCTTCTGTAAATAAATAATCACTGTAATTGTACTCTAGTGTTAGACCAAATAAATGTGGACAGGCGTTCCAGCGGTCAGGAATGGCAAGCCAATCATTCCTAAAAACATGATTTAAAACATCCTGGTCCCAATGACGCATGCGATCCGGATGCGCGTTCGCAAAGAGACGTCCTCGCTCAAGTAAATCAGATTGACGCCATTTCTGAATATTAATCAACATAATACCAGCATTAAAATAGCTGCCGAAATCATAGCCATGATCCTTGCATGAAATGCGATGCTCAGGGACAGCAGCTAATGCATTGCCTTCTAAGGGTATGTTCCATAAGGGCGCCAGACTATCGGTAACAACAGTATCAGCATCAATAAAAATTACACGATTCACTGTCATAGGTAGCAACTCTGGTAGAAGTAAGCGAAAGTATGTTGCTACTGTTGCATGTCCGTTCACCGGAAATCCTTCTAGGGGCTTCAGCGATGCCTGCAGCAGACTGAAGCCGGGTAGAAAGCTACAGAGATGGCTGACGGCCAAGCTCAAATCATGCGAATTGGCATTATCAAAAATTAGATAGACGTGTAGGTCAGGATCTTGATTGTGATTCCAAAGAGAATTTAGCATCGCAACGCAATGTCGTAGATAGTTTCCATCTGTTGCGCAGACGATGTTCATTTGAGTTGGCATCAGCAGAAAAAAACTCTAGCAGATCCAGAATCAACCCAAAATGTTGAACAAAAGACAACAATACATTCAAGCGAGAGATAATACTATTTTTGTTAAATTTAATTGAAGACTTGCTGTATTATTTGTCGCCTCTTAAGCCCTTCGCAACACGAACAAGTTTGCGAACATACGATCGTGGCTTTTCGATAAATGGGGTCTTAAAAAATACTTGATAGTAAATGTCATTGAGAGGCGTAATATTTTCGTTAAACTCTCTGTGATGAAGAATGATGGTTTTACGCTTAACGGGCTTCGCCTTATAATGGATGTCTTTAAGATAGTCTGAATAAGGTAGCATACCTAATCTGTGTGCGACAATACCAGCAGCTGGCTGATCGCATCTATGACCCTTTACCCTTGGATCATTAGAAATTCGTTTATTTTTATTCCAAAAGATTTCTTGATAGTCGTCCCAATCGTGAATCATATCTTTTGTACCTTTTGCGGTTATTCCATCACCCATAATCAAATGCCATTGATCCAAGAATTTAGTTGCTAATTTAGAAGTCACATCAAGACCCATTACCGAACATGGTAATTCAGGTACTATCATTGCTTCTTCCCGAGATAAGCTATTTTGAACTAACGCTTCATCGCTAATCCATTGACCGAGTCTTTGATCGTAGTTATTATTAAAGAATATATAGCCATTTTTTCTTATGTCTTCAAAAATTGGAGATAATGAGCGCAATGCAATGCATGTAGAGTCCATCCATAATATTTGCTTGTAGCCTAAACTTTTAGCAATGTTAAAACAATAAGTCTTAAAGGCGAAAGGAGCTTCGAAATGAGAGGGGCAGCCTTCAGGTACTTGTTCATCCCAATAAACAAAGTCACCATTGAACCCTACGCGAAAAAGACTTTCTTCTAGCCTTTTCAAGCTATTGGTATAAGATTTTTTACCAATACCTAAACTTATCACACAACGAGTAGGAAGTTTTGAATTAGAGCCAATCTGGGAAATTTTCATTTGGAATGGTTTATGCTATTGAAACATGTCATTAAATTGATTTGCTAATTACTCTGGGTACATAATTGTTGGCTTGAGATGAGAGCTTAGGTTGATGCTTAAGATTTTCTTCTTGGTTCTTGAATGGTCTAATTAAGCATCATAGCCAAAGACCGCCAAAATGTCAATTTCTTTTTGTGTGTATTTAAGACAGACATCACTGCTGCAACCTGTATTTTGCTTGGTTGCAAGGTTATCCTTGGGATAATTTGCCAAGACGGGACGAGGAAAAAATTCAAGGCAATAGAAGGAACATGATCCATTCACATAGCAGAAATCGCTACTTATTCTTCCAAGTGTTTCAAAGATATAAAATGGATTTACCATAACATGCTCAACGCTAACTCTGGGATGATTAATAGCATACACTGATGTAGTGAACCTAGATGCAGAGATAATAAAGTTCAACATACACTATTGGGGATGTCGAAAAAATGGTTGCGTTCTTCTAGAAACAGAGCCACAGCCTGTTCGTTGACGGCATTCAGGGCCACCGGCTTCTAGGCCCGGCCCCTGCCCCCCAGGGGCGTAGGTCAGTAGATGGTCTGAATTTCAGGAGAGTTAGTTCCTCAGTTAAAAGTATATCTAATGATCCACATGTCGGTGACCATCGGCATGCTCAGACTGGAGCAGGCATTATCGCCCATCAGCTTGGATTGCCTGCTTACGCTGACAATCTGCGAGACGTTCATTATAAAGCTAATCAGATTAATAAGCATACTATACTTCTTCATCACCGTGAATTTAGCGAAAACATTGCACCACTCGACAAAATACACTATAATGTTTTTATAGATCAAGTTTAGGACGCCTCGAAAATTGTAAAGTGGACTTGATTCTGACGGAATCATGGCTATCATTACTCAATCAGATCTGATTGCTACAGTGGGCCAACGAGGTTTCTGGGATGAGCAACAAAGAGTTTCAAAACTCCAAG
>JBBASD010000087.1:0-4680 GCA_040399485.1 Cyanobium sp.
CCAGTGCGCCATCACCAGTCTGGAGGTGCAGAACCTGGAGCGCCTGGTGGCCGCCATGGACCGCTTCCAGGCGGGAGAAAGCCGGTTGCTGCTGGCCTTTCGCCATCCCAGCGTCGATGATCCGGCTTGCCTGGCCCACCTGATCTGGCGCGATCTGGCGCGGGAAGGACGCCGGCTGGGGCGGCAATGGCGGCCCCGTCCCCACTTCCAGTTCCTCTACGACCGGGGCATTCCCCTCTGGGCCGGACCCCGCATCGGTTGGCTGCTGCAGCGGTTGGGGGGCTGCTCGATCCAGCGGGGCAAGCTCGATACGGCGGCCCTTCGCACCGCCCGCCAGTTGTTGCTGGATGGCCCCTATCCCCTGGCTGTGGCGCCGGAGGGGGCCACCAACGGCCACAACGAGCGGCTTTCGGCCCTGGAGCCGGGAGCCGCCCAGCTGGCCTTCTGGACCGCCGACGACCTGGCCAAAGCCCAGCGTCCGGAAGCGATGACCGTCTTACCGATCGGCGTGCAATACCGCTTCAGCGGCAACGCCTGGCCCGCCATCGAGGCCCTGCTTTGTCAATTGGAACGGCAGAGCGGCTTGGCAACCCAGCCGGCCGCCAGCCCGGATCCTGAAGCTCTCTACCCCCGCCTGTTCGCCCTGGCCGAACGGATGCTGACCTTGATGGAGACGTTTTATCGCGACTCATACCACCGAGATCTGCCCGCCGCCTCGGCCACTACCACCCCCGCCGCCCCGGCAGCCGCTGGCGCGGCTGCCGCTGCCACCCCGGCCGTCGCTGCCGCCACCACCCCGGCCGTCGCTGGCGCCACCACCCCGGACTCAACCGCTAACCCCGCCGCTGCCCAAACCGCCAATCTGGCCCTGGCCGAACGGTTGGGGCGCCTGCTGGAAACAGCCCTGGCCGAGGTGGAGCTATCCCTCGCCATCGAGCCCCGTGGGGACCTGGCCAGCCGCTGCCGGCGCCTGGAGCAGGCCGCCTGGGATCGGCTCTATCTGGCCGCCCCCCCCACTCCTTTGGAGAGGGGACTGGCGGACCGGCTGGCCGAGGAAACGGCGCAACGCCTCTGGCACATGCGCCTGGTCGAATCCTTCGTGGCTGTCAGCGGCGACTACGTCAAGGAGCGGCCGAGTCAGGAACGCTTCGCCGACACCCTGCTGTTGCTTTGTGATACCCAGGCCCGCATCCTCGGCCGCGATCCAGGCACCAGACCCCGTTTGGGCCCGCGCACCGCCCTGATCAGCCTGGGCGAAGCGATCGCCTTTACCCCCTTGCTGGAGGATTACCACCGCGATCGCCGCCGCGCCGTCGCCCGCCTCACCGCCGACCTGCAGCGCCAACTGGAGGCCTTGATTGTGCCGAGCGGCCTGGCCGCTTGAGCGTCATGGACCAACCGGCCCAGCCCCGGCAACTATCGGCCCAGCCGTGGGCCCAGCCATGGGAGCTGCGCCCAGGCAAGCCAGCGCCCGATCCGCCAAGCGCCGGTGGAAGGCGCTGCAGAAATGGGCGCGACTGTCCCACCACAAAAAACCAGTGGCCTCGGGCACCCGCTGGGCCGAACTGGCCGCCTGGCTCTCCTGCAGCACCGGCCTGACAACCTCCACCAAGTCGAAGGCTTGGGGATCGGCGATGGCGGCTTTTAACAAGCCATGGAAATCGGGTTGCCACACCTGCAACCCCCGTTGCTGTGCCAGGTCTTGCAGGGCCCTGGCCAGCCCTTTGTTCTGTTGGCCGATCAGGGCATCGAAGGCCTGGCGCTGGGCCAGGCCGAAGGACGGCGGCACGATGGGACTGAGGCCCCAGGGCAGTTCTGTGGGCACCAGAAAGCGGCGGGCGCCGACCTGGGCCAATCTGGTGACGGCCGTCACCAGATTGGCGTTGATGGCCTCGGCCCGCTCCAAGCCCGGCTCGCCATCTAGATAGTCGTTGGCGCCAGCCCGCAGCACCACCAGCGCCGCCTCGTCCAGTGGGGTGGCGGCACGGCAGTCCAGGAAGCGGGCCACCTGCTCCAGCAGATTCGGTACCCTCTTGGGGGACAGGCCCCCGCCCGAGCGGGCGCCGCCGTAGGCATGGTCCGTGCCCCCGGCCAGAGATGGCGCCAGGGGGGGCCACCCCAATCGCTCCGCCAGGAGCTCGACCCAGATCGGCCCGTTGCAGCGGCGCCCCCGCCAGTGGGGCGGAGAGGGCACCGCCCCATCCCCGAGCAGCAGCCAGGCATTGCCCACATCCGAGAGGCTGTCGCCAAACACCAGCAGCTGGCCCTTTGCTATGTCCACCGCCACTGCCGTAGCAATATCCGCAGCAATGTCCGCAGCTCCAGCCTGCACGGCCCACGCTCCAGGGGCTCCGATCCTCCTATGGGGGGCTTGCCTGCGGCGGGGCCCTTGCCAGCGGCCCCGACCCGGCCTATGCCTAAAGGATGGCCAACGACTGGAGCACCAGGCTGGGCAGGTGGGTGAAAGCGGGTCTGGTGGACCAGGGCACCGCCGAGGCCATTCACCGCTGGGAAGCCCTAAATGGCCCCGAGCTTGCGGCAAGCGGCAGCGCTCGGCTGCGCACCCCAGTGGCCCTCGCTCTAGCCCTGGGGGCGGCCCTGTTGGCAGCGGCACTGCTGCTCTTCGTTGCGGCCCATTGGTCTGGACTGGGCCCTAGTAGCCGCTTCGGTCTGCTGTTGGCCGTGGTGCTGGGCTGCCATGGGGCCGGCGCCCTGGCGGCTTCCCGCTTCGCCGCCCTGGCCACCGCCCTGCATGGGCTTGGCACCGTGGCCTTGGGTGGCGGCCTTTACCTGGCCGGCCAGACCTTCCACCTGGACGCCCTCTGGCCCGAAGGACTGCTGCTGTGGGCCCTCGGCGCCGGCTGCGGCTGGCTGCTGCTGGGCCAATGGCCCCAACTGGCCCTGCTGGCTGTGCTGGCCCCCGCTTGGCTGCTGGCCGCCTGGCTGCGCCTCTGTGACCATATGCGCGCCAACAACAGCATCCTGGGCGAGGGGCCGGCCCTGATTCCGGCCGCTGGCCTGGTGCTGCTAAGCCTCTCCTATCTCTCGGCCCCCCACGGCCACCCCAGTAGGGGCAGCACGGGCCGGCGGGTGCTGCTCTGGATCGGCGGCCTGACCCTGGCCCCCGCCGCCCTGGTTTGGGCCCTGATGCCCAGCCTCACCGCTGCGGCCCCTCCTTTGCCCGCCAGCCTGAGCGCCTGTGGCTGGGCCGTGGCCCTCGGGGCCCCCTTGATCCTGGCCTGGGCCCTGGGGCAGCGCCGCTTGCTGGTGGTGGGCGTGGCCGCCGCTTGGCTGCTGGCGGGCCTGGGCCTGGGCCGCTGGGCCCAAACCCTGAGCGTTCCCGAGGCCCTGGCGGCGGCGGGGCCTAGGACGGCCGTGGGCCAGGCGCTGGTGCATCTTTGGTGGTTGCTGGGGGGGCTGCTGCTGGCCCTGTGGGGCTCCAGCAGCGGGCGAGCCGAGCGGGTCAACTTCGGGGCGGCCACCATGGCCGTGACCCTGTTGGTTTATTACTTCAGCTCCGTCTTCTCCCAACTGGATCGGGCCTTGGGTCTGCTGGGCCTGGGGCTGCTCTTTCTGGCTGGCGGCTGGGGGCTGGAGCGGCTGCGCCGGCGCCTGTTGGCGGCCCCCCACCCGTGACGTTGCCAACGCTGAGGCGCCCCACCGCCAGGCCCGGTCGCTCTCCTCTGGGGCGACGCGGCCTGCTGTTGGGGGCCGTGCAGGGGTTGCTGCTGCTGAGCCTGGCGGGCACTTTGGTGCTGCAGCGCTGGCAGCGGCCCCGGGCCTGGGGGGTGGTCACCCCCCTTGATCCCCAGCTACCCATTCGCGGCCGCTATCTGGAGTTGCAGCTCGCGGTTCCCGCCCCCGATCTTGCAGCCCAGGGCACCATGCCGATCCGGCTGGTGGCCATGGGCGGTCGGCTACAGGCCCGGGCCGCCCAGCAACCGGGCGATAGCGATGTGCTGCTCGCCCGGGTGGAGCCGGGTCCCCGGGGCATGGAGGCGGTGCTGCTGGAACCCCTGGCCTTCTTTCTGCCCCAGGCTGCTGCCGATCCCAGCCAAGGGCCAGCACAGGCCCCTTTATGGGTGGAAGTCACCCTGCCGCAACGGGGTGCACCCCGGCCGATCCGGCTGGGACGCCAACGCAATGGCGCCATGGTGCCGCTGTCTTAGGCGATCAGTAGTTGGTAGGCGTCGTTGACTAGCCGGAAGGATTCGGCATCGCCGCCCATGTCCGGGTGGTGTTGCTTGACCAGACGACGGTGGGCCGCCTTGATGGAGGCGCGGGAGGCCCCCCAGGCCAGCCCCAGGGTTTCAAGGGCGGCTAGCTGGCGGCGATCGCCGCCACTGCCACCACCACTGGGGGGCGGGGTGTCGGTGCCGCGCCGGGACCCGGCCGTGGACCTACCCTGGCCCGGCTCGGCCTGGGCGGAACCGGCGCCGGTGTGGCCGGCCGCACTTGCCCCCGTGGGGCCTGCCCCGGTGGGGCCTGCCCCTGAAGATCTGGTTCCTGGGCGCTCTTGCCCTGCCCCCGTGGTGCGGCGGTTGCCCCCGGAGCGAGCGGCCCCGGCGGCGGGACCCGAGGCTGCTCCCTGGCTGGCTCCCGGGCTGGTGTTGTTGCTGGGAGCCCGGCGGCGGCCAGGGCCCCAGGGGGCCTGGTCCTTGTCTTGGGACCTGTCTTGGG
>JBBASD010000087.1:4780-10360 GCA_040399485.1 Cyanobium sp.
GGGTTGTCTCACTCCGAGAGAAATGAGATGAACTCCTTGACCACTGTCGACACCAATGTCGACACCGCTACCGGCACCAATGTCTGTGGCTATGTCGGCGTCACAGAATGCCACTTTCCTCAGATCACTCCGGAAGCTTCGGTCGATGGCCTCCATCGCGTCAAGATCATGGCGGAATCCAATCCGGCCTTTGCCACAGCCCTGCGCAGCACCAACACGACTGAAGCGGCCGCCCTACTAGCCCAGGCCCATGGCATTGTCGTCAGTCCGGAGGCCCTCTGGCGCCAGCGGGGCACCCTGACCGAAGCCGGGATGCCCACTTGGAGGGGCTAGGCCTGGCTCCAGCTGCCGTGGAGGCCGTAGGGCATCGACAGCGGCAGCTCCACCAGTGCCAACTCCGCCATTGAGGCAGCATCCAGGATCACCAGATCGCTGCCGCTGCGTTCGCCGTTCCAAACCACCGCCAGCAGCCAGCCGTCGTCCTCGGCGCTGGCGCCGGGACGGGGCACCATCAACGGCTCACTGACAAACCCATGGGGGGCGGCGCTCCAGACCCGCCGTTCCCCGCTGCGCAGGTCGAGTTTCTTGAAGGCCTGAAGGGGATCGTTGCCGGCTTCGCGCTCGGCGACGGCCATCCAGGCATAGCGGGCGGCCAGGCCCTGCTGGCTGGGATTGACCATGGCGAATTCACAGCAGCGCTCACTGAGGCGCTCGCTGCTCACGGTGCCGGTCGCCAGGTTGAGGCGGCAGCGTTCCAGCAAGCCAGCCGGGATGAGGTCGAAATCGACGGTGCGGTAGTCCGTCTCGGGATCAATCGAGGGGAAGTCGGCGTAGTAGATGCTCTCCACAACCACCTCTTCGCCTTCTTGGTAGGCATTGAGGTGGTGGAAGACAAAACCTTCGGGCGCATCGAGCACCCGGGGCGCCTCGCCGGCGTGGGCGCCACTGTCCCGGGGCACCAGCCAGAAGCGGGCCTGGCCGCCGGGCTTGGAGCGCAGGCACTGGGCCGCCCCCTTGAGCCCCAGGGCAAACGGAAGGGGGTTGAAGGCGATGGCGTTCTGCAGAAAGATTGCCCAATCGGGGGTGATGGCGAAGTCGTGCAGAAAGGCGAAGCCGTTGAAGCTGTCGCTGCGTTCGCTGAGCAGCTGGCCGGCCTTGGGGCCATCAGTGGCGAATTCCATCAGGCGGATCGTGCTGCGCGGGCCGCTCTTGACGCCGAAGCTGACCATGCGGGGCGCACCGTGGTGACCGGGATCAAAGCGGGGGTGGGCGCTGAAGGCCTCACCGGGCTTGAGCACGCCATCCAGCAAACTGATTCCCCTGGTTTCGAGGCTGTCGGGATCAAGGGCGTGGGGCGAACTGGCCTCCCAGAGCGCCAAAAGGTTGTCGCCCAGGCGCACCACATGGGTGTTGGCGATGTTTTTGAGCCGTAAGTCAAAGGCGTTGGCGAGGGGGCCGCCGGGCTTCTGGGTGCCAAAAACGCCGCGGTAAAGGTAACGGCCAGCTTTTTCCTCCGCCTGCCAGCCCTCTGTGCGCACGAAACGGTTGGAGAGGTCCACACCACCGGCCTCGAAGCGCAGGGCGGTGATCATGCCGTCGCCATCAAAGGGGTGGTGGACCCAATTGCCGGCGCGCTCCAAACGGCCGGGGCCGTTCCGATAAAGGGTGCCGTGGAGGTCCGATGGAATAGTGCCCCGCTTCGCCTGCAGGGGCACCGCTGTCAGCTCGCTGTCCACATTGCGGAAGGCACTCGCCCAGCGGCCGCGATCGAAACGCAGACCCTTGCTGGAGCCTTCCAGCGGAGAAGCCGGGGGAACCGTTGCTGCATCCCTGGCGGAATCGGTGCTGGCTTGGGCTGCTGCGGCCGGGGTACGGCCAGGGGTGATGGTCATGGTTGCGCAAAACGGCGGGGGCCGCGCTGCCACGGCCTTGCCATCATCGCGTAACGGAGTGTGAAGCTGCGGGCGTCAACCCGCCCTGCACCCTTACTGGTTGCAGGGGGCTTCGGCAGGCAGACAGGGGGGTTGGGGCCGCTCGCAGGGTGCCTCAAGCCGATTGGACTCGGGGCAGGGGGGCAGGGCCGCCGCCCGGGCGGGGGCGCCGATCAGACAAAACACTGCCCCAGCGGCGGCGCTGGCGAGTAGAAGGAAACGGCCGGTGGGCTGATTCATGGTGGGGGCTGGAAGCTGACTCCAACTTAGTCCGGGTGAAAGGTCTTTGATACGGGCCTTTTAGTTGTGTAGAGAGCGATTCCCAGCCGTTGGGGCCAATTGGGGCGAACAGGCCGCGACGCCAAGCCGGGGCCCTGGCGTCGCCCTGAAGCAACAAACCAAAACTCAACGGTAATTCTCAAACTGCAACGGCACCTCCAGATCCTCGGCCTTGAGCAATTGGATCACCTGTTGCAGGTCGTCCTTGTTTTTGCCAGTGATTCGCAGGCTGTCGCCCTGAATGGCCACGGTCACTTTTTTGATGTTGTCGCGCACCTGTTTGGAAAGCTTTTTGGCCAGCTCCTGGCTCAGGCCCTTGCGCAGCTTCACCACCTGCTGCACCCGGTTGCCCCCCACAGGCTCGATATTCTGCAGATCAAAGATCTTCAGCGACAGGTTGCGCTTGGTGGCCTTTTGTCGCAGCACATCCAGCACCGCCTCCAGGGTCATGTCGCTGGCGGTGGTGATGGTGATGGCGTCTTCCTGCAGGTCGACTTCGGTGTTGCTGTCCTTGAGGTCGTAGCGCTGCACCAACTCCCGCCGCACCTGGTCGAGGGCATTGACCAGCTCCTGGCGGTCGAAATCGGAAACCACATCAAAACTGAAGCTGTCAGCCATGGCCTGGAACTCTCGATGCGGCGCAGGGTCAGCCTAGAAAAGAGCTTGACCCCAGCCGCTGCCTTGGCGGTGCTCCCATGTCCAACCCTGCTTTCGCCTGGTCCCTGGTGCTCTCGGCGGGGGTGGTGATAGCCAGCCTGATCCCCCTGGGAGCCGCCCGTTCCCAGGCGGATTTCGTGCCCGCCGACCTGGCGGCCCCCAGGGCCATGTTTGAGCGGCTGCCGGCCTGGGGCAAACGGGCCAACTGGGCCCACCAGAACAGTTTTGAGGCCTTTGGCCTGCACGCTCCCGCCTGCCTGCTGGCCCTGATCGGTGCCGCCGCCGGTTCGCCCACCGCGGCCCTGGCGGTGGCGGCCGCCTGGCTGCATCCCCTGTTGCGGCTGGGCTACATCGGGGCCTACGTATCCAACCTGCCCCCGTTGCGCAGTCTCTGTTGGGCGGCGGCTGTCCTCTGCACGGCGATTCTTTACAGCGAGGGCCTGCGGGGGATGCTGGCCAGCCAGGGTTGACTCCGCTTGCCGATCTACTGGCTACCTCAGGCACCCATGTTGATTTCTTTGCAGGCTTGCGTTGCCTAGATCCCTTTCCGGGCAGGCGACCTAGGTTTAAATCATTGTCCCCTGCCCCGATCCCGTGACTGCTCCGGCCAGCCCCATCCTTCGCTGGATCACCGCCGGCCTGTTGCTGGCTGGAGCGGCCCTGGCCCTGGTTTTGCCGTTTGCCTCGGCCACCTTTTTAACCCTGATGCTGGGCAGTGCTGCGGTGGTGGCGGGAATTTCCCAACTGCTGCGCCTCAGCGGCGCAGATGATCTCAAAGCCAAGTTGTTTAGGGCTCTCTCGGGACTCCTCTACGTGGCCGGTGGCCTTTGGTGCCTGGTCTCCCCGATCACCAGCACCGTGAGCCTCACCTTGTTTGTGGGTGCCATGTTGGCTTTTCAGGGTGTGATGGAGCTGGCCGTTGCCGCCTCTTCCCCCATCCCGGCCCGCACCTTGGTGCTGGTCGATGGCCTGATCACCACCCTGCTGGGCGGCCTACTGATTGCCCATTGGCCCTCGGACAGTGTCTGGGCCCTGGGCACCCTCTTCGCCAGCGGTCTGGCCATCTCCGCTGTGAACCTGCTCACCTCCCCCGCAGCCCGCATCGTCAGCAGCACCGGGACCACCTCCACGGCGGCTTGATCGAAATGGCTGGGTAGGACTAGTTCGGGAAACCCAGCTTCGATCGTTTTCTGTAGGTTTCTTGATCGATTTCAAAAAACGATTCGGTGTGAATTAACAAGTCGTCGGCAGGCTCGCCGGTCCAGGCAGGATGATCGTGGCTGAAGATTTGCAGGTCTATGAATTTGTAGCGTCCCAGTTGCCGGGCCACATCCATGGCCTCGTTGTCGCACCATAGGGAATGATATTCGGGATTGTAAATATAGTTAAATCTTTCATAGTAGCTGCGGTCCATAATCGACATTGTTGGCAGTACTTTATTGACGCGCCCATCTGGAAAATGGATGAATTGATCCCTTTCTCCTTGAAAGGCTTGAATGATATCCCCATCAAATCCCCGTTTAATGAATCGCATATCATCCGACATGTTCACCACAATATCGCCGCTCCAACCGGCCATCCCCCTGTTGATTGCATGCACCTTGGAGCTGGATCGACCAGGGTTGACCTTAATCTGGTTTGATTGCAAAATATTGGCTAGTTGATATGAGTTCAAAGTGGTTAAATCATCGTCGTCTATCGTAAGACCTATGGTGTAATTTTTGTCGACGGATAAATCGATGATCGTGCCTATCGCTTCTGCCATTTTTTGCGGCCGATTTCTGGTGGCGAAGTTGTAATGGATAAGCATTAGTGGGTCATAATTTAGCTTATTTTACCAGACCCCTTGTCACAGTTGCAATACTTGTAACAGTTGTAACAGTACGCGCTGAATGTTACATTTAGGCCTCAGGTTAATTTTCTAATTCCATGGCTTTGCTCCGCCGAGATCCCCTCTCCTGCTTCGCCCTCGTCCTCTCTGGGGTCGCCAGCCTTGGGGCAACGGGGGCGGCGCGGGCCAACACTTATCAGGTGACCCAGTCCAGCTGGGGCAACAGTGGAGTTGTCAACAGCTTCGCCTGGGCCCTGGCCCAGGCCAATGCCAATCCTGGACTCGACACCATTGACATCGCTGCCGGACTGGCTATCGATGTCGATGCGGCCACCCCCCAGATAAGCGACTGGCTGTCCACCATCAGCGACAATCTGGCCATCCAGGGCCGTGGGGCCACCTTGGTGGGTACCCCCAGCTTTATTAGTAGCGGTGGCACCATTTACGACAAATTCAACGTGGACGTCTACAAGGGTCCGCCGTTGGGGACGGATTTGTTGACCCAGCAGGCCTTTTCCTTTGCAAAGGTGACAGGGGGCATTGACGTCAGCATCGACCAGCTCGGCATCAATGGCCTCAATGGCTATCTCCAGCTCGGCAATGGCGCCACCGCCACCCTCACCGGGGCAACGGCCCGCAACACCGTGAGCTATGGCTCCGCAGGTCGCTCGGTGTTTGAGGCCCTCGATAACTCGGTGCTCAATCTCACCAACGTGGTGCTGGATCGCATCAACCCTGAGCTCGATTCCATCGGAGCGGCCTGGAGTGGGGCCATTGCTGGCAGCAATGCCACGTTGAACATGGTGGGCAGCACCATCAATCGTGCAGCCAGCGCCGCCGGGGCCGTGGTCTGGAGTGGTGGTGTGGCCAATGTGGTGTCCT
>JBBASD010000088.1:0-1665 GCA_040399485.1 Cyanobium sp.
TACAGCCGAGGCAATTCCGCCATCGGCAACGGCGCATGTTGGGGATGCAGCGCCGCCCGCTGCTCCCCTGCCACCAGGCGATTAAGGGCATTAACAAAGGCCTGGGCCGCCGCAATTACAATGTCTGTGTCGGCAGCATGGCCCGAATAGAGCACCCCACCGGCCCGCAGCCGGATGGTTACATCACCCATGGCATCAATGCCTTCGGTGACACTTTTGACTGAAAATTCCACCAGTTCGTTGGGCACCTGGGCCAGGTGATTGAGCGCCTGGCAGACCGCATCCACCGGACCGGTGCCGATGCAGGCCTCGCTGTGTTCGCTGCCATCTTCCGTTGCGATGGTGACGGTGGCGGTCGGCAGCAGACCGGTGCCGCAGCTCACCTGTACCCGTTTGAGGATGAAACGGGCTTCAGCTTGCTGTTGCACCTGCTCGCTGACGATCGCTTCCAGGTCGCGGTCGGAAATCTCCCGTTTGCGATCGGCCAGTTCCTTGAAACGGGCAAAGGCATCATTGAGGTCTTCGCCATCGAGGTTATAGCCCAATTCTTCGAGCCGGGCCCTGAAGGCACTGCGACCGGATAACTTGCCCAGCGACAGGCGGTTGTCGCTGAGGCCGATGGTGCGGGCATCAATAATCTCGTAGGTGAGACGATTTTTGAGCACACCATCTTGATGGATTCCCGATTCATGGGCAAAGGCATTGGCACCCACAATCGCCTTGTTGGGTTGCACCGCCATGCCGGTGAGGTTCGACACCAGCCTTGAGGTTTTGGTGATCTCTTCGGTGCGCACCCCCGTCAAGGGGCGGCTGTCTTCACTGTCACGGCCGAGGAAGGGGTTGAAATAACTGCGGCGCACATACAAAGCCATCACCAGCTCTTCCAGAGAGGCATTGCCAGCCCGCTCGCCGATGCCGTTGATGGTGCACTCCAATTGGCGGGCGCCATGTTTGACCGCCTCAAGGAAATTGGCGACAGCCAGGCCCAAATCGTTATGGCCATGCACCGAAATCACCGCCTCGTTGATGTTGGGTACCGAGCGATTGATGCCGGCAATCAATTCGCCGAATTCAGCAGGCGTGGCATACCCAACCGTATCCGGAATGTTGATGGTGGTGGCTCCGGCGGCGATGGCGGCCTCAATCACCTGGTGCATGTATTCGGGATCGCTGCGGCCGGCGTCCTCGCAGGAGAATTCAACATCGTCCACCAGGGAGCGGGCGTAGGCCACCATTTCGGCGGTGATTTCCAGCACCTCCGCCCGGCTTTTGCGCAGCTTGTGCTTGAGGTGAATGTCGCTGGTGGCAATGAAGGTATGGATGCGGCGCCGCACCGCAGGCGCCACGGCCTCGGCGCAGGCTTTGATGTCTCCCTTGGCGGCCCGGGCCAAACCGCAGATCACCGGACCGTCCGCCGTGCCGACGGCGGCGGCGATCCGTTGCACGGCGTTGAAATCGCCGCCGCTGGCAAAGGGGAAGCCGGCCTCAATGATGTCGACACCGAGGCGGGCGAGCTGCTGGGCGATCGCCAGCTTTTCTTCCAGGTTCAAGCTGGCACCCGGCGATTGCTCGCCGTCCCTCAGGGTGGTGTCAAAAATAAGAACCCGGCCGGGATCACTCGCCATGACAACAATTGGGCCGCTAAGCGGACTGACTATGAGTTGA
>JBBASD010000088.1:1765-4309 GCA_040399485.1 Cyanobium sp.
GAGGGTGAGGGACGACGCACGGTCCCCGCAGTTGGCAGTTCAACTTTGGCTAATTTGGGCAGGAGGGAGGCCAGATCAACAAAGCGATCGGCGGCATTGCGCAATTCCCGGGCCACCATGCCCTCGGTGCTGAACACAATGATCGTCAAACCCTTGGCCCGCAGCACCTCCACCAGCCTGTCCAGGTCCCTGCTGCCACTGAGTAGCCACACCTCTTCGCAGCGATGGGCGATGGTCAGCAGATCAATCGCCACCTCCACATCCAGATTGGCCCGGGTGTATTGGCGGCTCTCCCCTTCGCCAGCCAGCTCCCGTAAGGGCCGGGTGCGCACGGTGTATCCCAGGCTGGTGAGGGCATCACGGAAGGGACGCTGGTCATTGGCATCCTTGAGACCGGCATACCAAAAAGCACTGCCCAGCTCCACTTCTCCCTCTTGACGGGCCAGCTCCATCAAGCGGCGGGGATCGAAAAACCAGCCGAGTTTCTGCTGGGCATAAAACATGCTGTGGCCGTCAACCGCTAGGACCCGTCGCCGCAATGGTTCTCCGAAGTGTTGTTGCACCACGCGGTCGGATACCCGTTAACGGGCCAAGCCTAGAAAGCTGACCCGTAAAGTGGAAATGTGTTGAGGTCAGCATGGCCGTAGGCGAACTGGCCTTGGTGCTTCATGCCCATCTTCCCTATGTCCGCTCGGGGGAGCCGGGTTCGCTTGAGGAGGACTGGTACTACCAGGCCTTGCAGGAGTGTTATTTGCCGCTGCTGCAGGTGCTGGAGGCAGCGGCCGCCGATCCGCAGCAGCGACCCAGGCTCACCCTCGGCCTCTCGCCAACCCTGCTGTCCCTGCTGGCTGACGAGGAGTTGAACCGTGGCTTTCTGCCCTGGTTGCAGCTTCGCATCGAGTTGCTGGAGCTGACCCCCCCCGAAGACAGGCCAGCAGCCCAACACCTCGGCCACACACTTGCCGCCTTGGCTGTCGATTGGCAGGACTGCCAAGCAAAGCTGCTGCCACGCTTTCGGCGCCTGCAGGGTCTGGGAGTGCTGGATCTGATCACCTGCGCCGCCACCCATGGCTATCTGCCCCTGCTGAGGGAATGCCCGGAGGCCGTGGGGGCCCAGCTGATCACCGCCGTGCGGGAACACGAACGTCTGATCGGCCAACCTCCCCTGGGCATTTGGTTGCCGGAATGCGCCTACTACGAAGGTTTGGACCAGGTCCTCGCCCAAAACGGACTGCGCTACAGCGTTCTAGACGCCCATGGCCTTCTCCACGCCGCCCCCCGTCCCCGCTATGGCGTTTATGCCCCCATCTGCAGCCCAGCCGGAGTGGCCTTTTTCGGGCGCGATAGCAATTCGACCCTGCCGGTATGGAGTGCCAGCGAGGGCTATCCGGGCGATGGTGCCTACCGGGAATTTCACCGCGACCTGGGCTGGGATCTATCCGAGGCCCAGTTGGCCGAGCACGGCATCCGCAGCAGTCGCCCCCTTGGCCTCAAACTGCATCGGGTTACCTCCCAGGCCTGTGCGTTGGAGCGCAAGGCCCCCTACGAACCGGCCGCTGCTGCCCTGAGGGTGAGGCAACATGCGGCCGATTACCTCGCCGGCCGGGCCAGTCAATTGCACAATCTGGCAGCCTGCATCGAGAGACCACCACTGCTGGTGGCTCCCTTTGATGCCGAGCTGTTTGGTCACTGGTGGTTTGAAGGGCCGGCATTTTTGGCCGAATTGTTCCGCCAAGGTCCCGCCGCCGAGCTGCGTTTCACCACTTTGCGGGAGACCCTGGAAGCGGAATTGACCCTCCAGCTCTGCCGACCCTCTGCCTCCAGCTGGGGGCTGGGCGGCTATCACAACTACTGGCTCAATGAGACCAATAGCTGGGTGGTGGGGGAATGGCAGCGGGCCTCTCGGGCCATGGTGCGCCGGGTCAACCGGGGTGTGGGCAGCAGTGAGCATCGGCTTTGGCTGATCCAGGCCGGCCGCGAACTGCTGCTGGCCCAGAGTTCTGATTGGAGTTTCATCCTGCGGGCCGGTACCACCACCGAACTGGCCCGAGAGCGGATCCACCGCCACCTTGACCGTTTCTGGCGACTCATGCAGGCCATCGACACAGGCACCGATTTGCCGCCCTTGTGGCTGGACTCAGTGCAGCGCGAAGATGGGTTGTTTCCCCTCCTCAGCGGGGCGGAGTGGGCCAGTCCCCCACTGAGTACGAGCTGATCTCTCCAAGCCATGATCGATGCCATGGATCGCGACAAGTTGCTGAGCCAGTGCCACAAACTCGCCAAGGCCTATCAGGTGGAAGATGGCGAGAGCTTTCGCTTGGCCTGCGTCGATCCCAACGACACCCTGCACCTGCAACGGGATGACAAAGCGATGGCGATGCAGCGACTGAGCGAAGGCACCAGCCTGCTGGCCGAATTTCAGGAACGCCTCTACGCCCAGGACCGTTGGGGCGTCTTGTTGATTTTCCAGGCGATGGACGCCGCCGGCAAGGACGGCACCATCAAACATGTGATGTCGGGGGTGAATCCCCAGGGCTGCCAGGT
>JBBASD010000088.1:4409-6409 GCA_040399485.1 Cyanobium sp.
AGCAACAATGGATTCGTTGTACTCAAGTTTTTTCTGCATGTCTCCCGCAAAGAACAAAAGCGTCGCTTTCTAGAACGGCTTGATAATCCTGATAAGAACTGGAAATTCTCTCTCGGCGATATTCACGAGCGGGCCCACTGGGATGCCTACATGACTGCCTATGAGGAGATGATTCAACGCACGGCCAGACCCTCAGCCCCATGGCATGTGGTGCCAGCTGACAACAAGTGGTTTACCCGCATTGTGGTGGCCGCCTCAATCATCGATGCCATGGCTCGCCTGGATTTGCGTATACCACACCTGGGCGAAGAGGCACGCCGTCAACTGGAGGAGGGGCGGCGCCTACTCTTGGCGGAAGACTGATGGCGGCGGACTGAAAGGTATGCAAACTACAGCGGCTCTGTTTTTAGCCCTTGCTCAAGCGGGGCTGCAGGGATCCTGAGAAACTGAGGTGGGGGGATCCGCCCCCGGCGCCCGCGGGCCGCTGGCTAGGGTTCCCTGACTGATCGGGGTGATGGCCCCTTGCGATGCTCGCTTCCCTATTTACCAAATCCTCTCTTTTCGGTATCGGCATCGCCTTCAGCCCCCTGCATATCGGGGTGGTAACCCTTCTGTTGCTGGGGCGCTCACCCTTGAGAAGGGCCTTTGCCTATGTCCTGGGCTGGACCTTGGCCAATGTGATGGCGGTGCTGTTGTTACTGCTGGTGGGAAGTTCGTTGGCGATCAGTTTGGAACATGGCGCTAGGGAGCAGGTGCTCATCGATCTTTTGGGGGCCGGAGGTCTGCTAGCCCTGGGTTTGTATCAGCTCACTCCCCAGGCCAGCCTCGGTGAAGAGGGGATGGCGATTCGCTTGATGAATCGCCTTCCTGATGTTAATACCGCCTTGCTGGTGTTAATCGGCGCTGGGGCTGCCCTGTTGACCCCTGAAAACCTAGTTTTCTATTTAAAGCAAGCCGGCTTGATGATGATCAATCATCCTGGGTTAAAAGCCGATGTTGAAATTACTGCTGTCTATGCGCTGACCGCTAGTTCTTTATTGCTGTTGCCCCCATTAGCTTGGATTGCCAGCGGTGGCTCGATTCGTGATTCGATTGCTAAATTAGAAGAATGGCTGCAGCACAAGGCCGAGTGGTTGGTGGGAATTATTGCCCTTATTTTTGGCGCTTATCTTTTGTACGAGGGGCTCCACGGTTTGGAGTTAATGATGGGTTAAAAAGCGAATTCAGCCCTGATAATTTTAGGGAGCTATTTCATAGAATTTGATCGAGAAAACGTCGGGTTCGTTCATGTCTAGGGTCCTTAAAAAACTGGGCTGGAGGTGCTTCTTCCACCACACTTCCCTCGGCCATCAACACCACCCGATCGGCGACCTGTTCGGCAAATTTGACTTCATGGGTCACCACCACCATGGTGATGTCCTCTTGAGCCAGTTGTCGCATCACATCCAGTACTTCCCTGACCATTTCAGGATCCAGGGAGCTGGTGGGTTCATCAAACAGGAGAATCCTGGGCTCCATGCATAGGGCCCGGGCGATGGCGACTCGCTGCTGCTGACCCCCCGAAAGCTGACCGGGGAATTTCTGGGCCTGCTCCTTGATGCCGACCCGATCCAGCAGGCGGAGCGCTTGGGCCTGGACCTCGGAGCGGGGCCGTCCACGCACCAAGGTCGGGGCCAACACGAGGTTGTCCAGCACCGTGAGGTGGGGAAACAAATTGAACTGCTGGAACACCATGCCCACCTCTCGGCGGATGGCATCGATCTGACGCAGGTCGTTGCCCAGGCTGTTGCCGTCAATGCGGATCGTGCCCTTTTGAAAATCCTCCAGGGCATTGAAGGTGCGGATGAACGTGCTCTTGCCGGAACCGGAGGGGCCCATCACCACCACCACTTCGCCGCGATGGACCGTGAGGTCCACACCGCGAAGAGCGTGGTAGCCATTGGGGTACCACTTTTCGACCCCGCGGGCCTCAATCATCAAGTTGCTGGGGCTCGAAGTCA
>JBBASD010000088.1:6509-10235 GCA_040399485.1 Cyanobium sp.
TACCACTTTTCGACCCCGCGGGCCTCAATCATCAAGTTGCTGGGGCTCGAAGTCATGGCCGGCTGGCGGATCTGGAGAGAGTCTGGGGATCAAGGCGTTTTTCCAGGGCACGACTGCCGAGACCGAGGGCGGCGCAGCAGGTCCAGAACAACAGGGCAAGGGTGAGGTAGACCTCGGCGTTGTGTCCCAGAAACTCCGGGTTGGCCATCACCGTCCTGGCAACGCCAAGCAGTTCCAGCAGCCCGATCAAGGAAAGCAGGGTGGTGTCCTGCAGCAGGGAGATGAATTGGCCCACCATGGCGGGCAAGGCCACCCGCAAGGCCTGGGGCAGAACTACCCGCAGCAGGGTCTGAGGATAGGAGAGTCCTAGGGAGCGGGCTGCTTCCACCTGACCTTTGGGAACCGCTGCCAAACCAGATCGCACCGCTTCGGCCAGATAGGCGGCGGCGAAAAAAGTGAGCACCCAGGCCGCCCGCCAGATGCGGTCCGGGGCCAGTCCTCCGGGCAGCAGAAATCCAAGGATGTTCTGGCCCAGAAATAGCAGCGTAATCAGGGGAGCGCCACGAATGAATTCGATGTAAATCACCGAGCTCCAACGCAGCAAGGGCAGATCACTGCGCCTTCCCAAGGCCAGCAGCACGCCAAGGGGAAAGCAAAGCAAGATGGCGAAACTGGCGGTGAGCAGGGTCAAAAGCAAGCCTCCCCATTGGGAAGGCGACACCGGCATCATCCCCAAGCCGCCGCTGATCAGCACCATGCCGAACATGTAAAGCAGGGGCCATACCAGGGGAAACAGCCGCAGCATCGGCCGGCTGAGTTGGCAACCAAACCGTCCCGCCAGCCAGCGACTGGCCGCCAGCAACGCCGCCAGCAGCCACCAGCGGCTCTGCAGGGCCGGTGCCAACCCCAGGGCCCAGGGCAACCAGAGCACAACTGCTGCCAGCAGCGCAAGCACGAGGCGATCGTTACGGGGCCAGAGCTCGCCATCCCGGTCGGAGCGGGGATGGCAGCGCAACAAACCCCAGCTGATTCCCGCCGCGGCCGTCAGCAGGGCCGTCAGCAGCCAGAGTCTCCATTGCTGGGCTTCGGGATAGCGACCGACGGCAAACAGGGTGCTGTTGGCCTGGATCACCGCCCATTGGGCTTTTTGGCTGGCCCATCGCACCAGTCCCAGCGCCGCTGCGCTGATCAAGGCGATCAGGCCGAGGCTGAGGGCCCCATCGGCGGGAGTGGCGAAAAGGTCGGCGCGCAGGCGTCGCAGCAGCAGGTTCATCTCAGCGCTCCCTGATCTGCACAAGACGGTTGAGGCCATTCATGACCAGGGAAATCACCAGGTCCAGGGCCAGATAGGCCCCCAGCAAAAGCAGGTAAACCTCCAGGGCCCGGCCGGTCTGGTTCAAGGTGGTTTCGGCGACGGAATACAGATCGCTAAAGCCCACCGCCACCGCCAAGGAAGAATTCTTGGCCAGAGAAATGTACTGGGTGTTGAGGCCGGGAACGATCACCCGTAGGGCCTGGGGCAGGACCACATGGCGCAGGGTGGCAAACCAGCCCAGCCCCAGGGAGGTTGCCGCTTCCCATTGGCCCTTGGGCACCGAGGCGATACCGCCGCGCACCACTTCGGCAATGAAGGCTCCTGAGTAGATGATCAGGCCACTGAGCAAGGCGGCGAATTCCACACTCAGTCGCCAAGGAGCCTGCCAGACGCCATTGACGAGCTGGGGCAAAGACCAATGCATTCCTTGGCTGAATCCGGCCAGATAAAGACCAGACTTAGCTAGCACCACTCCAGGGACTTGCAGGGCTGCGGTGCCATTGGGCAAAGATAGAAAGACGACGAAATACCAGAAGATCAACTGCAATAACAACGGGATATTGCGAATAGTTTCCACATAGGTCCTGGTCAGACCGCGCAGTAGGCCGTTGCGGCTAAATGAGGCCATCCCCGCCAGGGTGCCTAGCAGCGTGGCCCCCACCAGGCCAGTGAGAACGGCCCGTAGGGTGTTGGTCAAACCAGCCGCCAGTCCCCGCCAATAGGGCAGTCCGGCATCAAAGGGAAGCAGGGTTTCGGCGATGTCGAATCCGGCCGGTTCCCCCAGCCAGCGCCAACTGAGCAACATGCCCCTGGCGGTTAGGTTGCGAACCAGGTTGCCAAGTAAAAAGGCGATCAAAACCAGTAACAGCAGCGCCACAACCCCCTGCACCAACCAGGGAATCACGCGGCGATCCCGCCACCATGGGGGACGGTCGGCAGGATCAAGCCAAGGCTGAGGCATGGGCATGGATGCTCAGCGGAAGGGAGGTGAGTACATCAACCCCCCTTTGTTCCATTGGTTGTTGACACCTCGATCGAGCTTCAGCTTCGAACCAGGGCCGACATTGCGGTCAAATATTTCACCGTAATTGCCAACGGCGCTGATGATCTTTACAACGAAATCAGCGGGGAGACCTAGTTGTTTGCCGAAATCACCTTCGACCCCGAGAAAACGCCTGAGATCCGCCTGGTTTTTATTGGCCTTGGCCTCGGCCAATTTACCGGCAATGTTGGCCTTGGTAATTCCCAGTTCTTCGGCCTGGATGAGGCTGTTGACCGTCCAGCGCACGGCATCCGCCCAGGCCGGATCGGCATTGGTGGTGGCCGGAGTGAGGGGCTCCTTGCTCATCACATCTGGGAGCAGGGTGTGGGCCCCCGGATTGGGGAAGCTGGAGCGTTTGGCCGCCAGTTGGGAGCGATCGCTGGTGACGGCGATACAGCGGCCCCCCAGGTAGGCCGCATAGGTCTGGTCGCCGGTCTGGAATTTAAGGGGCGTGTACGCAACCCCGATCTCCCGCATGCGGTCGGCCAGGTTTAGTTCGGTGGTGGTGCCACTCTCGACACAGATCGGTTTGCCCGCCAGGGCCTTGAGGGTGGTGATGCCGCTGGCCGCAGGCACCATCATGCCTTGTCCGTCAAAGAAGATTGTTGGGGCAAAGCTGAGGGCGTTGCCGCCGGGCGCATCCCGGCTCAAGGTCATGGTGGTGTTGCGCGAGAGCAAGTCCACTTCGCCGCTGGCCAGGGCGGCAAAACGTTCGCTCGAATTGAGGTCGCGGTACTCAACTTTGCTGGGATCGCCAAAGATTGCGGCGGCCATCGCTTTGCACACATCGACGTCCAGGCCCGAATAGCTGCCGTCGGGTCCGACGAAACTGAAGCCGGGCAGCTTGCCATCCACTCCGCAGACCAACTTGCCCCGACCCTGGATCATGGAAAGCTTGGCGCTTTGGACGCCACTGCCACCATCCTGGGCGCAGCCTGCCAACAGCCCCGCAAGCACAAGCGGTAGGGCCCAGGCACGGGTTGGAAGGAAGGACATGCGCAAGAGCCTGCAAGCGACCCCGCATTGTTGCAGGTCAATCCAAAGAATCCTCAAACCCTTTTTTGGTGATGGTCGCCCTTGAAGGGCACCTAATCAGAAGTGCCCAGGGCCCCTGCCATGCGAATCACCTGGGCCATGGGTCCGACGTCATGGACCCGGACCAGATCGGCGCCACGCGCCACCGCCAGGGCGCAGATAGCTGCCGTGCCCCAGATCCGGGCGCGCGGGCGTGTTTCGCTTACCACTTCGCCGATGAAGCGCTTACGCGAAGGCCCCACCAGCAATGGCAGCCCCGGCACCTTGAGTTCGTCGAGTCGCCGCAGCAGTTCGAGATTCTGGTCCGTGGTCTTGGCAAAACCGAGGCCGGGAT
>JBBASD010000089.1:0-10223 GCA_040399485.1 Cyanobium sp.
GCCAGCGCCGCCGGGGCCGTGGTCTGGAGTGGTGGTGTGGCCAATGTGGTGTCCTCAATCATTACCCAATCCGGTGGACTCTCCATCGCCGATGACACCAAGGCTGGAGTTATGAATCTGGTCAACAGCCTGGTTGATGTTTACAGTGTTCAAAACTCTGATATTCAACGGCTCCAGGCGTTCGCGGGCGGTGAACTCAACATCACCGCCTCCTCGATTCTTCAGGACGCTCTTGACAATACTGACCACAGCTCCGCCTATTGCATCAACAATCCTTACGACTGCGCCGGAAAGCCGCTCACAGCTTTTAACGGCGGCACGATCACACTCAAGCAGAGTCTTGTCTCACTGTTGAACACGGACCTGATTCCTACGGGCGTGGAATCCTATTCAGAAGCTGACCTCGGCTTCGCCTCCGGCGGCGACATCGTCGCCCTAGATTCGGTCTGGATCCAACCCACACCTAATCAGAGTGCGGCGAGCCTGAAAACTCTCTTAGGTAATCCCGCCCTGCTCACTGCGGGCTTGCCTTTGGTGCTCAATGACTTCGGTGGCGGCGTTACGGCCTATCTCCCCTTACCCAATGGCGCCTATCCCAACTCCACTGGCCCCCTGATCGACCAGATCGCCAATGCAGATGGCGCCAACCAACTGCTGAGCCCCATCGATGGCAGTGTGATCAATTTCGATGTGCTGGGCAACCCCCGCACCCGCCAAGGCCTGCGCGACATCGGCGCCCTGCAGTTCACTCCGGTTCCAGGCCCCTTGCCCCTGGCCGGCGTGGCGGCAGCCCTGGCCTGGAGCCGGCGGCTGCGGCGCCGCCTGGGCCATCGCTGAGGGCCTCCTCGCGGGGTCCCCCCTCGCGGGGTCCCGTCCCCCCCCCTCGCGGGGGGCCGCCTCCCCGAGGCCTGACCTCGGGGTGCCTGCCCTTCCGGGGGCCTCAACTTTTGTTGGCCTTACTTTTGCCGCAGGGCCTTATGCAGGCTTTGTTCGTTGGCGCAGGGCATCCAGAAGTCCCCCATCGGATAGGCCCCTTGGCAGTGCAGCTCCGCGGCCCGTTTTTCTGCCGCTGCTTTGCTGCCGTACATCCCCTTTGTGTGGCCCCATGCCCGGTTGGTGCCATGGGCCAGGGCGCCGATCAACAGCACCATTAATAGGCCAGATCCCAGTCTCTGGCCTGCAGGTCGGCGGCGCGCCGACTGTCTGAGCATCATTTTTGTGTGGAGACAGCTTTTTCGTAGCTGCTCAGGTCTTGGCAGGGCATCCACTGGTCGCCCATGGCAAAAGTGCCGCTGCATTTGAGCTGTTGGGCCCGCTTCTCAGCGGCGGCGCGGGTCGCGAACATGTCTGAGCTGGTGTGGTTCTGGGCCCAAGCCGCTGCGGCCGCCAACATCAGGGCGGCGGCGGTCAGGGTCCTAAGGGCGGAGCGGGCGGCGGGCATGGGATGACAACAACGATGAATGGGGCTAATCAAGGCTCAACTGGGGTAGAAGAGCGCGTCGTAGCGGTAGTACTCGGGTTTGTTCAATCCATCATGGTTGAGCATGCGTCTGAGCTGGATGATTTCGCGCCTCTGGGCAACGATGATGGCGGCTGCCAGCCGAAGCAGGTCGGGATTGCGGCTCTTGGCGAGGGCATCGTGGGCCATCTGCAGCGCGCCGCCGTGGTGTTGCAGCATGCCTTCTAGAAACCAGGGGACCCGGTTGTCCCGGTTCGGGGTCGATTCCATCATGCGCATCGCCGCGATCTGGGCCTCGTTCATGCGGATCAGTCCGGCCATCGTGTCCGGGTCGCCACCTGGCGCCAGGGCCACCGGATACACAGGTGCCTCCGGATACCAGGCCTTGCGCCATTGGCCCATGGCCTTGATTTCTTGGGCCTGATCCCGCCAGATCTCCTTCGCCAAGGCCCCCACTCCGGGCACGCCGATATCAAAGACGTATTCGCTCATGCGCAGGGCGCCGGTGTGGTGTTGGACCATGGCGTCGAGCCATCGCAAGTCGTAGCTGCGGCCCGCAGGACCTACATCATGGTTTGGCCGTTGTTGTTGTGATGGTGGTTGTGGCCAGCGGGGGCCGTCAGTGGGGGCGTCGCAGGCGTGCCGGGCACGGATGGCATGGCTGGCATCTCTTGCATGGCTGGCTGCGCTGGCAAGGCGGGCTGCGCTGCCATCAAGGGCACCGATGGCAGCGGATGCGCCCCGCCTTGGGCTAACAGGGCCAGGCTGCTTGCCCCCAGCAAGCCGGCCACCACTGCCGGCAGGTTCCTTTTGCGGCAGCGGTGACCCGTGGGCACGAGAGCCTTATTGACCAAAGTCATGCCCATGCCCATGCCATTGAATCGAGCCTGACGCCTCCCCTTGATGGAGAGTCAAGTGGCTGACCTGGTTGCTTCGTTTTAGGGTGCGACCTTGCCGATGGTCCTTTTGTGACTCCAGACACCCCTGATAATCAATACCTCTATGAGCCGGTGGAACGATTCGGAGAGGGCCTCACCACCCAACGCCCCTGGAACCAAGGCGCCTTGGCGGCGGTGGAGCGGCTCAACGGTCGGGTGGCGATGCTGGGTTTCCTCGCCGCTTTGATCGGCGAGGCCATCAGCGGCAAAGGGATCGTGGGCCAACTGGGCTACTTGGTGCGCTGGTTGCTTGGCTGAGGGCCGCCGCGGATTCCCAGTTCGGGGTCCAGCTCTCCAGGCTTTTGACTCCCACGAGCTGATCCAGGCCCAGACTGACTGCCTGACTGCCTGACTGCCTGACTGCCTGACTGGCTGGCTGCCTGACTGGCTGCTTGCCTGGCTACTCCCTCTACTCCTGGTTGGGGTCGTTCGCTTGGCTAGCCGGCTCCGGGTAGATCAGATCCGCCGCCTGGCGCGCCTCACCTAGAAGTCGCAACAGCAACGCCGGCGTTGTTTTCAGCAAGGTGATCCAGTGCTGCAGGTAGGCGGCGTGGTTCTCGACGGGGCTGCCGATTTCCAATCGATCTCCCAGCAGCACTGCCCCCAGTTCGGCCACCAGCTCTTCGCGGGCATAGGCGTCGCTGCCGAAGGCCCCCGCCAGATTGCGCCCCAAGCGGCTCGGATGGCCGGTGCTGTGCAGTGCTTCATGGGCCCAGGTGGCATGAAGCGCGACGGCCGAATGGAAGGCTTGGCGGTGGGGCAGCAGGATCCGATCGCTCTGGGGCAGATAACAGGCCTGGTCGCCACCATGGATAACGGGCACGGGCCAATCGCCCAGGATTGAGGCCGCGGCAGCGAGCCGTTCGGCCTCGGGTCGCTGCTGTTGGAATGCCATGGCGCGGCGCTGCTCGACCAATCGCCATAGGCGATCCTTGGGCCCCGCTTCCCCCTCCAGGTCGGCGGCATTGAAGACGGTCACGGGGCGAAAACGCACCCAGGCGGTGGCCCCGGCCTTGTGGGGGTCGACCTCGTGGGCGTCAGTGTTGGTGGAGCCAGCGGTGTCAGTCCCAGAAGCCGGCTTGATCCCGGCGGGGCCTTGGGCTGACGACGGGGAACCGCTGTCCCCGGGCCCGCCCGACTCCCCGGACGGACGTACCTGCCCCTGGGGCCGGAGGATGGCAACCCCCCTACTGCCGCGTCGCGGTGCCAAGCCCAGGCGTTGGGCCTCCACGAAGCCACACCAGTAGGGCAGGGATGAGCCGCGGCGGTGCAGACCGAGGCTCAGCAGGATCGGGTTGGCACCCCGGTAGGGCCGGCCGCTGAGCAGATTGACGTGGTGGCCGCCTCCCTGGGGGTCCCAGGGGCGGCGCCAGGGGGTGGTGCCGGCTTCCATCTGGGCGATCAGAGCGGCGACAAGGCTGTCCTCGGCGCGAGCTGGGCGTGGGTCACGCCGGCGATTGGGGGTGGCCATGGCAGAGCGCCCCAGCGGGGCATCGTTCTCTTCTTAAGTGCCACCACCCCTGTCAGCGAACCGCTCCGATGGCGAATAATGGGGGGGATTATTACCACAAGCCAATGAAAGTGATCGTCGATCTCTGTGTTGTTCCAGTCGGTGTGGGAGTGCATTTGGCGCCCTACATCGCCACTTGCGAACGGGTTCTAAGCGCCGCCGGTCTCAAGATCCAGCTGCATCCCAATGGCACGGCCATTGAGGGGGAATGGGGTCCCGTCTTCGCGGCCATCGAGGCCTGTCACCAGGCCCTCCATGCCATGGGCTGTCCCCGCCTGTTCACCTCGGTCCTCATCAATACCCGCACCGATCACGACCAGGCCCTGGAGGACAAGGTTGCCAGCGTCGAGTCCTTGCTGGCCCTCGACCCCCAGCCCTAAACTGGCTCTCCAGAAACTGGAGAGTCCCGCCATGGTCCCAGCCGCGCCCCCTGAAGCCCCTTTTGCGGTCCCAGCCCTGGCGGCCGATGCCCCCGCTGGGCTGCGCATCGGCGAGGTGGCCAAGCGCTCGGGCTTGCCAGTCAAAACGATTCGCTTTTACAGCGATGAAGGGTTGATTCTCCCCAGTCGTCGCAGTGAAGGCCGCTACCGCCTGTTTGACCAGGGGGTTTACGCCGAACTGTCTTTGATTCGCACCCTCAAGGCCCTGGAAATTCCCCTGGTCGACATCAAAGCGATTCTGGCGGCCCGCCGGGTGGGTGTTTGTAGTTGTGATTCCCTGCGCCGCCTCATCCAGGACAAGCGCGACGAAATCCAGGGGCGCATGACGGGCCTGGAGGCCTTGCGGCATGAATTGACGACATTGCTGCAAGGTTGGGAAGACTGCGGTCGCCCCAAAGCTGCCCAGTCTTGAGCGTCCAGGGCGCCAGAGATCAGAACACTATTCTTGCAAGGTTTGGGCTAGTTTTCCAGAGTCTCCCTAACAAACCATTCTGCGATGGCAGCTACGTAAACCTCAAGGGGGGCGAGATTTCGGCTTAACCGGCCAGCCCTGGTTTGATCCTGATTGCCATGCTGGCCAGGGTTGAACCTGGGCCAGCATGGCAACCAGCGTCCATCAAAGGCGCCGCCGCCAACTCTCCTGGAACGAACCACTGGGCTGGTCCTTCGGCTGTTCGCTGCGGCTCAGTTTCCAGACGTTGCGACCGGAACGTCGGGCCACCAATCCGCCCCGTTCGACCACCGCAGACCCTGGACGAGCCCCCAATAGTTGGGTGACTTCCGCCGTACTCAGGGGGGCGGAGGTGCGCAGGGCCAGGTCAACCAATTCCAACCGCTGGCGCAGTGCGTTCAGGTCGGCGCCGCTCCCTTCTTCCTCCCCATTCCAGATCCAGGGGCCCTGGTTTTCGGACCCCAGGCGTCCCATTAAGCCCAGGCCGATCAAGGCAAGGGCCTGATCCGGCTGGACGCCTTGGGCGACCTGGGCCATCCATGCCGGCAGGACCGAAGATTCGTCGTCAGCCTGGAGAGATCGGGCCGGGGCGGCTTCGATGGGGGGGCGAGCCATAACGTCTTCGCATAACTTGGCTGACGGTACCGGCTAATTCACGGGCGGCAAGTCCAATCACTTAACGCCCATGACTTAACTCCAATTCCCTAACGCTCATGCCTTAACTACGGCGCACCCAGCTCGGCGCTCCGCCAAACCAACCTTCAAGATCGTCGCCCCTGCGGAAACTACGATCCGGATCCGCCGAGCCCAGGTTGAGGTCGCTCAAGAGCTGATCAACCCCATCGGCGGGAGTTAGTTGTTGTTGACGACGCCTGGCTTTCAGTAACCAGCCCGCCACTCCCTGGTCACGATCGGCAAACTTCTGAACGTAAATCCGTTCCTGCAAGGAGACGGGTTGATCGGAGGCGATGCGCTCGAGAATGGCCTGGAGGCGAAGGCGCGTGCTGGGGGTGAGCATTGGTTGATTGGCCGTGATGATCCCTTTAATAGCGAGAGCTGATTGATGGACTGTCGCTGCGGGCACTAAAGCGGCCGTTGTGTGGGGGCTCCAGCACCGGTGGACCCGTAGGATCGGCGCCGATGCATGGGCTTGGTTGCTGTGAACGCCCCATGAGAGTGCCGTGACCGCTTCAAGCAACCGCCCCCGCCGCGCCAGTGGCCTTTCCCTCCCCCAGAGCAGCGAGAATCGCGCCCTGGGTCGCCGCCGCGAATCGCTGCAATTGGGTCGGCCTGCGATCACCGGTACCGACGTCAGCGGCATTCAAGGGGACAGTGGCGCCAGTTGTGTCATCACCACCGACACCGACGGCTATCGGCTGCGCCTGAACAGCCATGTGCAGTCCATCGAACTGCGCACCTACGTCTTTTTGGATTCCCTGCAGCCCCAGCTTGCTGCCTACATGGGCACCGTTTCCCAGGGGTTCCTGCCCATCCCCGGCGACGCATGCCTCTGGCTGGAGGTCTCCCCGGGCATGGCGGTCCACCGGGTTACCGACATCGCCCTCAAGGCCAGCACCGTGCGCTTGGGCCAGATGGTGGTGGAGCGGGCCTTTGGCTCCTTGGCCATGTATCACCGCGACCAGAGCAATGTGCTCCATTCCGGTGAGGTGGTGCTCGAAGCAATTGGCAGCAGCATCGAGCAGCGCAGTCGCTGCGAGGTTACTTGGACAGAAATAATCTATGCAATTACGCCTGACCATGCAGTATTGATCAACCGTCTCAACCGCCGCGGTTCGATGATTCAAGCTGGCATGAGCATGTTCATTTTGGAGACGGAACCAGCTGGCTATGTCTTGATTGCCGCCAATGAGGCTGAAAAAGCCTCCAATATCACCGTGGTTGATGTCAAAGCGGTGGGGGCCTTTGGTCGCCTGACCCTGGCCGGCAAGGAAGGAGATATTGACGAGGCCGCCGCCGCCGCCATGCGGGCCGTCGGCCAGATCAACGCTTGAATCAGCCCCTTCCCCCGCCCCGCCCCCTTTGCACCGTTGGGGCCTTGGTGGTGAACCCCAATGCCGAGGTGTTGATCGTGCGCACGACCAAGTGGCGCGGCACCTGGGGCGTGCCCGGTGGCAAGCTCGATTGGGGCGAAAGCCTCCAGGAGGCACTGCTGAGAGAGTTTCGCGAGGAGGTGGCCCTTGATCTGCAGCACGTGCGTTTCGCCCTGCTGCAAGAGGCGATTCTGGATTCCCAGTTCCATGTCCCCGCCCATTTTGTCCTGGTCAATTATTATGCTTTTTCCGCCAGTACTCAGGTGGTGCCCAATGAGGAAATCGTCGAGTGGGTCTGGTTGCCCCCCGAACAAGCCCTTAGCTTTCCCCTCAATAATTTTACCGAACGGCTGGTGAGTGATTGTATCGAGCGTAATATAGTGGCTGATTATTGTTCATAGTCGCTGTGCCCGGTTTTGTTCCGTTCAAGCGATTCGCTCCAGAATTCCCGCCTCACCCAGTTGGTCCGCCAGCTCGCTGATGGTCTTGCCGCTGGTGGGTTCGATCCATTGGGGCGCGATTTCGGCCAGGGGGGTCAGCACAAACGAGCGTTCGGCCAACCGGGGGTGGGGCACCTGCAGCCGTTCGCTGGCAATCACCTGGTCGCCATACAGAATTAAATCCAGATCAAGGCTGCGGGGCCCCCAGTGTTCGAGGCGGACGCGGCCGAAGTCTTGTTCCGTACTCAGGAGCAACTGCAGCAAAGCTTCAGCCGCAAGTTCTGTCTCCAGCAGGGCACAGCCGTTGACGAAATCATCCTGGACAGGCCCAACCGGCACGGTGCGATACCAACTGGAATGGCTGACAAGGCTGACCTGGGGATGCCGGTCGAGGGCCTTGAGGGCGTTCTTCAAGATGGCGGCTGAGTCGCCGATGTTGCTGCCCAAGGCGATGGCGGCCCGGGTGACGGCAGTTGGGGGCGGGGCCATAGGTACGGGGCGATGGAGCTGCTCCCCATGCTGCGGCTTGGTCGGCCCTGCGTACAAGGGAAATTAAATTTTTGCGCCATGGGTCAAGCCAAACCGAGCAACTGCCGCAGACCCGGCGCCATCTCGCGAGCGGCTTTACCGCGGCTCCCCAGGCGGGCTTTGAGATGGGCAGTCATTTCAGCATAAGTGCAGCCCGCTTCCCTTACCCAAAAAATCGGGTCGTAGCCACCCCCATGGCCCCTGGGTTGGCTCAAGATGGTTCCATGGCAAAGGCCCCATGCCTCCAAGCGCGTTTGGCCCTGCGGATCGGCGAGGGCCATGGCGCTGATGAAGCGGCCACCGCGATAGGGGGAATCCCCCAATTCGTCTAGGAGGCGGGCGATGCGCTGGGCATCAGTAGGGGCGTACCTGGCTGAGTAGAGACCGGGGGCGCCGCCGAGGTCATCCACCTCCAGGCCGGAATCATCCCCCAGGGCCCATTGCCCAGTGAGGCGCGCCACCGTCTCGGCCTTGAGGCGTGCGTTGGCCGCATAGGTGGTGCCTGTCTCCTCGATCTCAAGACCTTCGGGTTGTGGGCGCACCTCGAGGTTGACAAGCGCAAGCATGGAGGTGATTTCAGCCACCTTGTGGGGATTGCCGCTGGCAACCACCAGCACGGGCATGGGGCGAGGGGGCAAGCGGGGCGTACAAAAACCCATTCTCCCAGAGTGGTTGCCCTGATTTCTGAATGGGGTGAGGCAGGGACGGGTTGAACATTCCACCCCCGGCAAACACCAGGGTTCCTGCCTCAGAAATGAGATTAAGGAAATTCGTCACAGCTTGTCGTCCCTGCCGTGAACTTTGAGCGCCTCCTGACCTGGGGAGGAGCCCTGCCTCTAGCTTGCACGCAGTTTCGAAAGCGAGGAGGGCAAAGGGATGCAGTCAAGCCTTGTGCTTCAGAACCTGTTATCGCCGCCGGTTTTGTTCTTTTTCCTCGGAGTGCTTGCCGTTCTGTTCAAGTCCGATTTGGATATCCCCTCGCCCCTGCCCAAGCTCTTCTCGCTCTATCTGTTGATGGCGATTGGCTTTAAAGGGGGCATTGAGCTCGCCCAGAGCGGTCTCGGTTCGACGGTGCTGATGACGATTGGTGCCGCTATTTTCATGGCACTGGCGGTACCTTTGCTCAGTTTCTATGTTCTACGCCTCAAGCTTGATGCCGCCAATGCGGCGGCGGTAGCCGCCTCCTATGGCTCAATCAGTGCTGTGACCTTTATCACGGCCGAAAGCTTTTTGAATGTTTTGCATCTTGATTTTGATGGTTATATGGTGGCGGCCTTGGCGCTGATGGAATCACCGGCCATCGTTGTAGGTATCATCTTAGCCAAGCTTTATTCTGAAAAAGGAGGAGATTCACAAACGCTCCGTTGGCGCGAAATATTGCAGGAAGCATTTCTCAATGGCTCGGTCTTTTTGTTGATTGGCAGCCTGGTTATCGGTTCTCTAGTCGGCTCTTTCAGCGCAGCAGGCGTAGAAAAAATGGCCCCTTTCACTGAAAAGCTCTTCTATGGAGCGCTTTGCTTCTTTCTACTTGATATGGGCCTTGTCGCTGCTCAGCGCCTTCAGGATCTACGCAAGGCCGGTGCCTTCCTGATCGGTTTCGCCGTGCTGGCACCCCTGGTCAACGCCATGTTTGGACTGGGGATCTCTCACCTCTTGGGGCTCCCCCAGGGGGATGCCTTGTTGTTTATGGTGCTATGTGCCAGCGCTTCCTATATCGCAGTGCCGGCTGCCATGCGCATGACCGTGCCTGAGGCCAATCCAAGTCTTTATATTTCAACTGCCCTAGGACTCACCTTCCCATTCAATGTTGTTGTGGGGATTCCCCTGTACCTCACCCTTGTACAGCGCTTCATTCCAGCCCGCTAAACTTAGTTTTCAATTCTTTACCTTAATCAAAAATGCAACGCATTGATCTCTTTGTCAGTGAGCGGGAAGTGGATCGGGTCTGCCTTGCCATCCGCCAGGCCGGTGCCCCGGGCTGGTCCGTCATGCGTCATGTCACAGGATCGGGCGAAGGGGGGGAGATCTCTGAGGCCATGGATTTCAGTGGCTTGGGAGCAAATGCCCACATCGTCGTGTTCTGCGAGGCCGGCCAACTAGAGCCCCTGCGCCAGCAGATACATCCGATCATGCGGCGTTTCGGCGGCGTCGGCTTCGTTTCAAGTGCCGACCGTTTTTGAACGATGTGCGTTGGGAAACCCTTTGGGCGCAAGCATTTCTTTGCGATTGACGTGCATATCATAAGCCAAGCTTATTGGAGGTCCTGGAAACCTTGATGGCCTCCCCCGTCCCAAATGGCTTGACGCGGGGCAAGGCGGCGGAGCAGGGTTGCACTCGAACATTCCACCCTTTCCTCCAGGAGCAGGTAATGGCAAACGAAACCATGGGCATTGCCCTCGGCATGAT
>JBBASD010000090.1:0-1917 GCA_040399485.1 Cyanobium sp.
CTTGCTTACGGGTTTCACCAAGAAGGGCATGGGGCGCATCGTCGGAATCGACCTGGGCACCACCAACTCTGTGGTGGCCGTTCTTGAGGGCGGTAGGCCCCAGGTCATCGCCAATGCAGAGGGAGGACGCACCACGGCCTCTGTGGTGGGTTTCAACCGGGACCAGGAGCTGCTGGTCGGCCAGCTGGCCAGACGCCAGCTGGTCCTGAACCCTCGCAACACCTTCGCCAACCTCAAGCGCTTCGTGGGCCGCGGCTGGGATGAACTCGAAGAGGGCAGCCTCGCGGTGCCCTTCACAGTGCGGGCCAACCACCAAGGCAACGTGCGCGTGGTCTGTCCCATCACCGAAAGGGAATACGCCCCCGAAGAACTGGTTGCCAGCCTGCTGCGCAAGCTGATCGACGATGCCAGCACCTACCTGGGCGAACCGGTGGAGGCGGCTGTGATCACAGTGCCCGCCTACTTCAACGACGCCCAGCGCCAGGCCACCCGCGACGCCGGACGCCTGGCCGGCATCACTGTCGAGCGCATCCTCAACGAGCCGACCGCAGCCGCCCTCGCCTACGGCTTCGATCGCAGCGCCGTCAAGCGGGTCCTGATCTTTGATCTTGGCGGCGGCACCTTTGATGTGTCAGTTCTGCGCATCGCCAATGGTGTTTTTGATGTCAAGGCCACCAGCGGTGATACCCAGCTGGGCGGCAACGACTGGGATAGACGCATCGTGGACTGGTTGGCCGATGCGTTTCAAAACCAGCACGGTATCGATCTACGCCGCGACCGTCAGGCCCTGCAGCGCCTGACCGAGGCCGCCGAGAAGGCCAAGATCGAGCTCTCAGGGGTGCGCAGCACCCCCATCTCCCTGCCCTTCATCGCCACTGGAGCCCAGGGACCCCTCCATATCGAAACCACTCTCGAGCGCAGCACCTTTGAAGCCCTGTGTCCTGATCTGCTGGACCGCCTGCTGCGGCCGGTGCAGAAAGCCCTGCGGGATGCGAATCTAAGCGCCGATTCCATTGAAGATGTGGTGCTTGTGGGCGGCGCCACCCGCATGCCGATGGTGCAGGAAATGGTGCGCACCCTAGTGCCGCGGGAGCCCTGTCAATCCGTCAATCCCGATGAAGTGGTGGCCATAGGCGCCGCAGTACAGGCAGGAATACTCACCGGCGAGCTGCGGGATTTGATGCTCAATGACGTCACACCCCTCTCCCTCGGATTGGAAACTATCGGTGGGTTGATGAAGGTGTTGATTCCACGCAATACGGCGATTCCGGTGCGCAAATCCGATGTCTTCAGCACCTCGGAAGCCAATCAGTCCTCGGTGGAGATCCATGTCTTACAGGGCGAACGGCAAATGGGGGAAGACAACAAATCCCTTGGACGCTTCCGCCTCTCCGGCATCCCGCCGGCTCCCCGCGGCGTTCCCCAGGTGCAGGTGTCCTTCGACATCGATGCCAATGGCCTGTTGCAGGTTTCGGCCACTGACCGCACCACCGGCCGCCAACAGAGCGTCAGCATCCAGGGGGGCTCCAATCTCAGCGAAGACGAGATCCAGAAACTGCTGCAGGAGGCCGAGCAGAAATCCGTGGAGGATCGCCGCAAGCGGGCCTTAGTTGATCGTCGCAATCGAGCCTTGACCCTAGTCGCCCAAGGCGAACGCCGGCTTCGAGATGCGGCACTGGAGCTGGGTCCCTATGGCGCTGAACGCCAACAAAGGGCGGTCGAATTGGCGCTCCGTGAGGTGCAGGATCTGTTGCGCCAGGAGGAGCCCGCCGAACTGGAACTGGCCGTAAGCGGTTTGCAGGAAGCCCTGTTCGGCCTCAACCGCCGCCTGATGAGTGAACGCCGGCCCGAAGGCGGTCCCCTCCAGGGCCTTAAAAACACCCTTGGCTCCCTCAAGGATGAACTGTTTGCCGATGA
>JBBASD010000090.1:2017-10182 GCA_040399485.1 Cyanobium sp.
TCCAGGGCCTTAAAAACACCCTTGGCTCCCTCAAGGATGAACTGTTTGCCGATGATGATTGGGATGATTGGGACCGGGACGGGCGCTCCGATCCCTGGAGTACCCCGGCCCGCACCACCTCCTACGGGTCAGATCGTTTCCGATCCCCTGGCCCCAATTCTTGGGACAACGCCGCCGCCGACCGGGACTGGCGCGAACCGGGGCGCTGGGATCGGGACACCCTGGATTCTCCCGAGCGACGGGACTGGCGCCGGGATGCCGACGATCGTCCACCCCCCGATCAGTACCGTCAAGACCGTGACACCAGTTACCCAGGTCCAACCAGCCGCGATCTTCGGATCCAGGACCCCAGGATTCCGATACCGAGAAACCGAAACCCACGAGATCGAGACCCAACAGATCGAGAACCAAGGGACCAAGATCCACGAGACCTGGGCCTCAGCGAGCCCTTGGCAACCCGCCTTGATCAGTCCCGCAGTGACTGGGATAGGAATTCCCAGGAGCCAAGCCCCGAAATCCGGCGCCGTCCCCCGGGTCCCCAGGATCCCTGGAACGATGGCCCCTGAGTGTCTTGACGTCACTTCGCTTTGCTGATGGCCGTCAACGTTGATTACTGGCAGGTGCTCGATCTGGCCCCTGGCGCTGATGGGGCCCTGCTCAAACAGGCGTTTCGTGAGCAGGCCCGCCGCTGGCATCCCGATCTCAACGGCAACGATCCCGTCGCCGAAGAACGCTTCAAGCTGGTCAATGAGGCCTATGCGGTTCTCTCAGACCCCATGCGGCGACGGAGCTGGGAGGCCGGCGAAGGCACCATCTCCGGGCCGACCGATCAAGACGCCCCTTTTGCGACCGGTTTTCCTGAATTTCAGGATTATCTCGACACTCTCTTCGGCACCCGGCCGGTCGGATCTGATTGGGAGGACCTCGCCCCCGTCCCCGAAGCACCCCAAGTCGCTGACGGGATAGATCCTCCCCGAGATCGGGTGCCCCGCTGGGGGCCCTTTGGCGCCGCTGCGGTAACGCCCTCCCCGGCCCCGCCCCCGCCGGTACGTGCCGATACTGACCAGGAAAGCATCGTCGCCCTCTCCCCCGAGCAGGCCCTCACAGGCGAGCGGGTCGAGCTCGATCTTCCCGATGGCACCGTGGTGGAAGTGTGGACGCCACCCCGGGCGGGGGATGGCTGGCGCCTGCGCTTGGAGGGCGTGGCACCTGGCGGCAGGGATCACTTTTTGCAACTGCGCGTGCGCACCCCCGAAGGGCTCAGGGTCGAGGGCCTGCGCCTCCATTTCACCCTCGAACTCTCGGCGCCCGAGGCCGCCCTGGGCTGCCATGCAGTTGTGCCCACTTTGGACGGACCCGTGCGCCTCAAGGTTCCGGCAGGCTCCAGCAGCGGCCGTCTGCTGAGGCTGCGATCCCGGGGCCTTAGCCAGGGCAACGAGGTCGGTGATCAGATCGTCGAACTGCGCATTGTCTTCCCCGCCAGCCTCAGCGAGGCCGAACAGGCCCTCTATCGCCGCCTGCTGGAACTACAGAAGGAAGCCGCTGCTATGGATCTTTAGTTGGGATGGGTTCTAATGAGAAACTAAAGCTGCAGCATTACCCATCCCGCCGTGCCCTTGAGAGACCCCTCGGCGATGCCAGTGCATGTGCTTCTCTTTGACCCAGGCAGCGATCAGGAGGGCATCCATTCGATTGAAGTCAACGGCCAGACGGTAGTGCTGCTTTTTGAGGCCGCTGACGATGCCGAGCGCTACGCCGGCTTACTGGAGGCCCAGGATTTTCCGGTGCCCTGCGTTGAAACCCTCGAGCGCGGCGAAGTCGAACTGTTTTGCCAACAGGCCGGCTATGAAGCCAAACTCGTTCCCGCCGGCTTTCTGCCCAGCAGCGAGGAGGATCGGCTGCTGATAGCACCACCTGTTGCCAACATGGATGTGGAGCACTGGAAAGAACAGAACACCACCGCTACGGAGCCACCGCCTAAGGATGGGCCCTCTGAGGATCCCGAGGTAGAAGCCTTTCGTCGTCGCCTGGAGGGCCTGCTGTGATCCGCCCCGATTCGGACCGGGGCCACCTGCTCACCGAACAGGCCCACCCGCTCAGCGAAAGCCTTGATGAGCTAACCACCGCCGAGATGGTGGCGCTGTTCTGCTTAAACGATCTTGAACCCCAACGAGCGGTGGCGGCCGCCGCCGCCCAATTGACGGCGGCGGTGGACGCGATCAGTGATCGTCTGCGCCAGGGGGGTCGCCTTTTTTATCTCGGGGCAGGCACCTCTGGTCGGCTCGGTGTGCTGGATGCGGCCGAATGTCCGCCCACCTTCTGCACCCCACCCGAACTGGTACAGGGGGTGTTGGCCGGCGGTGCCCCAGCCCTGCTGCGCAGCTCCGAAGGGCTGGAAGATCGCTTTGAGGCGGGGGCTGGCGACCTGGAGGAGCGTGGATTTAAGGCCGGCGACGCCCTGGTGGGCATCGCCGCTGGCGGCACCACCCCCTATGTGCTGGGTGGACTGACCCATGCACGCCAGCTAGGGGCCCTGGCCATCGCCATGGCCTGTGTGGCTGCCGACCAAGTACCTATGCCCTGTGACATTGACATCCGCCTGCTGACGGGACCCGAACTGTTGACAGGCTCCACCCGACTCAAGGCGGGCACGGCAACCAAGATGGCGCTCAACATTCTCTCCACGGGTGTGATGGTTCGGCTGGGCAAGGTCCATGGCAATCGCATGGTGGATGTAGCCGTGACCAACGCCAAATTGGAGGACCGGGCCCTGCGCATCCTGATGGACCTGGGCGGCGTCTCCCGCCAGGTGGCCGCCGACCGGCTGGGGGCCGCCGATGGTTCGGTGAAGCTGGCCCTGATGATGACCTTCACCGGCCTTGGGGCCCAGGAGGCTGGCGAACTGCTGGCGGCCCACGGTGCTTCCCTGCGGGCAGCATTGGCAGATGAGTCATGGAAATCAAACAGAGACAAATAACAAGACCTTGAGCTAGAATGCTAGAATTTGGATAAAGTCAAAATTCAATGATGATGAAAAAATGCTACTTGCACTCCGCTGTAAACGGAACGGAGCAGACTACATTATAAGAAAAAATTTATTGATGCTAAAGACTAGCATTATTACAGCTTTATATGGCCCAACTGACATCGCGAAAGCAACTGATTCTGATGAACTTAAGTTAATAATAATTGTAAAAGGATTTAACAGATACTATATAGCAATTGTCAAAAATGGCTTGATATTTACAAATCGCGTCAACAACATTAATGTTATATCAAATAAATTATTTGTTCCGTTCGTTTCATGGCAGTGGCATGATCACGAGTTACGAACAGTCCCAGACAATCAGAATGATACGCTAACAAAAAAAATTCGTCTAACGCAAGCTCCTAAATATATCAACTTCGTAGTTGTCAGCCTACTAACTGGTACACCCGGAAACGATAATTATTATCATTGGTTTTTTGATTGCCTGTCTCGATTATGTCTTACGGAAACAGTTATAAACTCCTATAAATATATTAAATATCTTATACCTGATGATGTATTTCCTTACCAAAAAGAAACATTAGCCCAGCTTGGGATTGATTCTTCAAGCTACATTTCAAGTCGAGATGCTCCTTTCGTCCAATCCAAGTTGATAGTGGTTAGCTCTTATCCTAATCAAGATATTAATAATCCAGCCGAATGGACCATTGATTTCATTAGAAAGTCATTTCTTCATCTTGCGAAGCAAACAAACCATCAAGATCAACTGATTTACATCAGCAGAAGCGATAGTATCCGATCAAGACGATTAATTAATGAAAACCATCTTTCATCATTACTGGTTCTACTTGGCTTTAGAATAGTACATTTGTCGAAAATTAACTTTGTCGATCAGGTCACTCTTTTTGCCAATGCCAGAATGGTTGTTGGAGTTCATGGAGCAGGAATGACCAACCTTGTCTTTTCTCAACCGGGAACAATCGTTTGCGAAATTTTTGGACAAGCATACCAACCTGTAATGTTCAAAAAGATTTCTAATTACCTTGGCTTAAAATATAAACCCTACTTCACCACCCCCACTGAAACAAAAAGAAAATCATCTGAAGATGTAAATGAAATGTGGAGATACACTAACAACATCGCTGATGTTAGTATTTCTGAAAGTGATATAAATGATATCGTAAATACAACTAAAAACTTGCTTCAACCCCTGAAAGCGCCCCAGTAGGGAGTCGTCAACAGATCCACCTTGCGTCGAGTGGCGGCCGGAACGCTCTCCACGGGCGTCATCAAGGCATGGCGGAGGGCCTGGTGGGCCTTGCTGGCCGGCCGCTGATCGCCCACCCGTTGGGCCGCGGTCCGCACGATCTCCTGGGCGAGGGCGGCGTTGGCCCGCAGATTGTCGATGACCATCTCAACCGTTACCGAGGCATGTTCGGTATGCCAGCAGTCGTAGTCGGTCACCATGGCAAGGGTTGCATAGGCGATTTCGGCCTCCCTGGCCAGGCGGGCCTCAGTGTGGTTGGTCATGCCGATCACCGAGCAGCCCCAGGAGCGATACAACTCGGACTCGGCCCGGGTGGAAAATGCCGGCCCCTCCATGCAGAGATAGGTGCCCCCCCGATGCAGACGCCGCCCTTCCGGCATGAGACTGTCGCCCACATCTTCCAAAATGCGACTGAGGGCAGGACAATAAGGATCGGCCACGGTCACGTGGGCGACGACCCCTTGGCCAAAGAAGCTGAGGGGTCGCTGGTGGGTGCGGTCGATGAATTGGTCTGGCACCACCATGTCGAGCGGGCGGAACTGCTCCTGCAGGGAGCCCACTGCCGAAACCGACAGAATCCAACGCACATGCAGGGAGCGCAGGGCCCAGATGTTTGCCCTGTAGGGCACCTCGGTGGGGGTGAAGGTGTGGTGACGGCCGTGGCGGGCCAGAAACACCACTTCCAAATCGCCGATGCGACCGATGCGCAGGCTGTCAGACGGCCTGCCATAGGGGGTGTCAATGTCCAGCTCCCGCACATCTACGAGGCCATCCATGGCATATAGGCCACTGCCTCCGAGGACACCGAGGCGGGCGGTGGGGAGTTCGGCGCTGACACTACCGGCCATGGGAGGCTGAAAGGAATGTGGTGCCTATCTACTGCAAGGCGCCATGGGATGGGAAGGGGAACCATCGAGTCGGCGAAATTCAGCCTTGATCGTGCCGTTGCGCCCGAACCACAATCCACAGCCACCGTTCCTTGCCGCCCCAGCAGGGCCAGGCTCCAGCCCTGCTGGTGTGGGGGCAGCGGACCATAAACAACCGACCTGGGGGCAGCAGCGAGCAGCCTCCGGGGCAGCGCTTGGCAGTCGCTTAAGAGAACCTTTCTGCACCTCTCCAAAGCAGGGGTCCGCCCATGAGCTGGCAGGATTGGGTCCCCCCATCTCAGCACCATGACCACCGCCCTGATGGACACCGAAGCGGGCCCGATCAAGCTGGAGCTTTTCGATGGCGATGCCCCCGGCACCGTGGCCAACTTCGTCAAGCTCGCCAACGAAGGTTTCTATGACGGACTCAGCTTCCATCGCGTCATCGATGGCTTCATGGCCCAGGGCGGCTGTCCCAACAGCCGGGAAGGGTCAAGGGGCCAGGCCGGCACCGGCGGTCCTGGTTACACGATCCCCTGTGAGATCAACAGCCACAAACATCAAGCCGGCAGCCTCTCAATGGCCCATGCCGGCAGAAACACCGGCGGCAGTCAGTTTTTTCTTTGCCATGCTGCCCAGCCCCACCTTGATGGTCAGCACACGGTTTTCGGACAAACGGGTGACCTGGATACGGTGCTGAAACTTCGGAACGGCAGCCGAATCAAAACAGTTACGATTGAAGGCTGAATTATAAATTATGGCCATGGAATAGCGCCCTTCTATGGCCAAATAGGCCCAAACAATAATGTTTGACGTTTGACATATTATCTACTACAAAAGCCAACCCTTCCACGAGGTAAGTGCATGAGGTTAGACTCAACCGGCTGCCAGGGGTAAGGTAATTTAGTTCTTGGATACCCATTTTTATAGCAGATTTTATAGCTGCTTTTATAGCTGCATTGATTGCTGTCACTGGGTGATTCCGGCTGATTCAGAGGCGTCTGTGGAGAGTGCGGATGGGGATCTCTACCCAGCAAACGCCTAGGACCAGCGGATGAAAGATCCAGCCTTGAGTTTCAGCCAGGGACAGACCGCCGCGGCTGGGGTGGGTCCCAGATCGCTCAGCCCGCGTCGCTCCGGTTCGAGATCCCCACTGGGATGACCCCTGCGTTGGCAATCAGGGGCCAGAAGTAGTGCCACGGAGGTCGTATCCGACCATTGGGCCATGACTCTCAGGGAACCGGCCAGGTCGGCGGCCGTGAGCTGGTGGTTTTCGCGGGCTTGCAGCAGCATGGCAATCCGGGGCTGCTCCAGCAGCGCCCGCAGGCGAGGATGTTCTTCCTGATGGACCAGCAACTGCCGTTCCTGGGCCCACTGGCTCAAAAATTCAAGCCGCTCCGCCAAGACCGTGGGGCTCGCCGCACCATCCCAGGCCAGAACGGCGCTGAGGCCCTGTGGTGCATCCTCCATGGTGGGGGCAACCGGGGTGGGGGCACCGCTGGGCTCCCCCAGCAGATGGCCAAGTTTCAACCGTTTGGCCTGCAGATAGGCAGCGTTATGGTCGCCGGGATCCATCACCAAGGGCACCCGATCGACGACTTCAAGGCCGTAACCGCCCAAACCAGCAATCTTGCGGGGATTGTTGGTGATCAGGCGCAGGCGCTGGATGCCCAGATCACTGAGGATCTGGGCACCTACACCGTAATTGCGCAAATCGGCGGCAAAGCCGAGGTGCTCATTGGCTTCCACGGTGTCCAAGCCGCCATCCTGGAGGCTGTAGGCCTTGAGTTTGTTTATCAGGCCAATCCCCCGCCCCTCCTGGCGCAGATAGACCACCACCCCTTCTCCTGCCTGCTCAATCAACCGCAGGGCCGCCTCCAGCTGGGGCCGACAATCACATCGCAAGGAGCCGAAAGCATCGCCGGTGAGACATTCGGAATGGACTCGCACCAGAACAGCCGTTGCGGCTTGCTCAGGATGGCCCTTGACTATGGCAAGATGCTCGCTGCCATCTAGTTCATTGCGATAGCCAATTGCCCGGAAATTGCCGAAGGAGCTTGGCATCCTGGCCTCGGCTTGACGACGCACGAAGCGCTCGGTATCCAGGCGATAGCCAATCAGATCGGCAATGGAGATCAACCGCAGCCCGTGGCGCCTGGCGTATGCCACCAGCTGGGGCAGGCGGGCCATGGAGCCGTCATGGTTCTGGATCTCGCAGATCACACCAGCCGGGTAGAGGCCCGCCAACCGGGCTAGATCCACGGCCGCTTCGGTGTGGCCAGCCCGCTTGAGGACCCCCCCCTCGCGGGCCCGCAGGGGAAAAATGTGGCCGGGGCGTCGCAGGTCCGAGGGGCGACTGTCGGGATGGATGGCCACCTGGATGGTACGGGCCCGATCCTCAGCCGAAATACCTGTACTGACGCCGTTTTCCGGGCCAGCATCAACGCTTACTGTGAACGCGGTCTGGTTGCTGTCGGTGTTGCGATCCACCATCAGTGGCAGATCTAGGGCATCCAGGCGCTGACCCTCCATCGCCAGGCAGATGAGGCCCCGGGCTTCGGTGGCCATAAAATTGATCTGCTGGGGAGTTGCGAACTGGGCCGCACAGATCAGGTCGCCTTCGTTTTCGCGATTCTCATCGTCCACGACCACGACTGACTCGCCATTGCGGATAGCCGCCAAAGCATCTGCGATCGCATCGAAACGAATCGTCGCAACAGTGAAGTCGTGGAATAGTCGGCCGGGGTCGGGATCTTCCGTCCGTTCAGCTGGGGTGAAGGTCAACTGGGGTGAAGGCCAGGGGAGCTGGGCAAATCACCACTAAACACTAAACGTTGGTTTGCCCCCGCCACGCCCCCCTGCCGGGGCAAGGGTCCCCAGTAGGGCCTCTACGATCCTCGTTTTTAACTCCTTTATATGACGGCAGACAAACGCATCGCTGTGATCGGCGCCAGCGGCTACGGCGGTCTGCAGACGTTGCGCTTGCTTGCGGATCACCCCCATTTCTCGGTCACCTTTCTTGGGGGAGAACGCAGTAGTGGTC
>JBBASD010000091.1:0-9896 GCA_040399485.1 Cyanobium sp.
AGCGAGGCCGGCCAACAATCCGCCAGAAACTGAAGATCTTCACCGCTGGGGGAAAGGCGGAAAGTGCGCCATACCTGCAGCACAAAATCGCTGGCAAGATCTTTCCAGAGATTGCAATCCTGGTAAGCGGTGTAATTGGTGGCCTGGAAGGGACGCTCGTTCGGGGCGCCGAGATCGTGGGGGGTGGCGCCAGCCAGCTTGCGAGGCGCCTCAACCCGACCTTTGCCCTGGGTGAAGTACCAACCGATCGGCCGCAGGGTGGCATCGGCGGCCGGGATCGCCCTGGCGAAATCCAACAAAACCGCCTTATCCAATTCGGGCCAGAGCTGCAGCAGCGCCAAGGAGCCGTAGAGGCGCACATCCAGACTTTCGTACCAGGCGTAATCGAGGCACTCGAGCACCCCGAAGTGTCCGATCGGCGCTTCCGCCGTAGCGGCCGTCCAAAGGCTGCCTCCACTGGCCAGGTCGTATAGCTCGTTGAGCAGAGCCATGCGCAGGTCCTCGGGGAGATCCTTGCGCTCTATGACCGGGGCTTGCCAGCGCTCAATCTCGGTGGACCACATCGGGTAATCGCGCAGGGCTTCGGCAGCGATGGCGCCGGCGTTATCGCCCCTAACCCCAAAGAAATCCGTGTAGCGCCGCAGTCGCCTATCACCACTGGCAAAACTGGTGACCGGCAAGTCCCAGCTGATCGCCAACGGAATCTCCAGACTCTCCCCCGGTTGCAAGCCAAAGCGGATCGCCAGGGCGGCGCTCAGCGGATCGTCCTCCCCTGCCGCGGTCTGATCGTCGCGATCAGGGATCGCGCCTTCCCGGGCGAAGGGTTCCCAAAGTTCGCCGCCATCGCTGGCCGGATTCCAGCGGCTGCAGCGCATCAGTTCGACGGGACCAGCGGCCGTGGCCAGGCCTTCAGCCACGGCCAAACACCACTGGCCCTGGCCCTCCGCCAGGGGTTCACTGCGCTCACCTTCCAGCACCAGCCCCTGCCAGCCGGGGCCATGCCCCCAGCGGTTGCGTTGACCACGACTGGCGCCGATGGAAGGTACATAGTTGTGTTCAGGACTGCCATCGTCACGGAAATGGACAGATGCGGAGGGGTCAGTGTTAGTGAACCAGCCACAGGTATTGCGCCAACTCAGCAGCAAGGAAAGATTCAGAGGTCCAGGGGTGGAATTGACGAAACGCCAGCGAAACACAGTCACCGGATAGCTGGTGCGCTGATAGTCCCCCGGCAAGATGGGACTGAAGGCCTCACAGACGGCTTCCACCGCGAAGACATTGCTGTAATGCGCCTGGCTGACCGGATAACGGGCCGCGTAGGTGCCAGTAGATCCCGTTCCAGGAGACTGGGCCTCATCCATCGGATACCAGCTCCAGGCGCCCAGGGGAGCCTTTGTTGCTGCGGGCCGCGAATCATCCCGAACCGGTGCTTTCGCCAGCGCATGGGCGAGGCGGCGCTGGCCATCGTCCTCAAACAGGGCGAACTGGCAATCCGGCAAGACTCCGAACCAGTGTTCGCCGCCATCGAGATGCCAAAGATTGAAGGCGCCATCAGGGGCCCTTGCAATGCATCCTGCCCCGAAACCCCCCAGGGGCATGCCGTGGTTGGGGCCATCATCCAGGTTGCTGGCGTAACGCACCGTATATGGCCGCTCCCAGCCCTGCCCCAGGGGCCTTTGCCAACTGGCGAAAGGCGGCTGCCAGAAAGGTTTCTCTGCCGATCGCGGCGGGCGGAGGCGGGGGAGACCGAACGGCGCCATCGAAGCGAAGCTTTTGCGCGCCAGCTTGTCAGACCTGGCACCACCTGACGAGGCGAGCAAACGCCGCAAGAAAGCCAAGCGACGTCTTAATTTCAACCAAAGGAGTTGGGGCTGATAACATTTGCCCCAATTACAAGTGATCCAATGGCCCCAGGCTCGTCGCCAGCCTCGATTGAGCCAAAGGCAAAACTTCCTCAGGCGATCCATAGGTATCGACCCGAAATTGATGGTCTGAGGGCATTGGCAGTTCTAGCTGTTTTGATCAATCATCTCAATAGCGAGTGGCTGAAAGGCGGCTATCTCGGAGTAGATATTTTTTTTGTGATTTCTGGCTATGTGGTGACTGCATCACTCGTGGCCCGTGAGGACGGTTCCTGGGGCCGTTTCCTGCGTCAATTTTACGAACGTCGCTGCCGACGACTTCTACCTGCCCTCATCGCCATGGTGCTAGTCGTAGCCCTGGTGATGGGCCTGGTGATTTCCCCCCTAGAAGACACCCGAATTGCGAGCTTACGCACAGGAACCACGGCCCTATTCGGCCTAAGTAATTTATATTTAATGAAGCAGGGTACAAATTATTTTGCTGCCGACACCCAATTTAATCCCTATTTGCATACATGGTCCCTGGGGGTAGAAGAACAGTATTATTTACTTTGGCCCCTGATTATTCTCTTTAGTGGACTAGGGCTCAAGCCCGCCACACCCAGAGCCCTCCGACGCCTGACCTTGCTAAGCTTGGCTCTGCTTGCGGGCTCACTCTATCTATATTTGATTTTAAGTTTTCGCGGTCAGACGGATCTGGCCTTCTTTCTCACAGCCGCCCGTTTCTGGCAATTGGCGGCCGGTTGCCTCGCCTTTCTCCGCTTCCGCCAAAACCAGAACAACGAGCCAATCAATCCAAATTTAAGCATCCCCATCAGCGGTCTGCTTTTCGCTGGACTGCTCGCCGTGATGATTGTCCCCCTACCGAAGGAGCCCATCGGTTCAATCGCGGCCACATTGCTCACCAGTCTGCTACTCCTACTCCTCAAACCCGAACTGGGCCTCGGACGCTTGCTACGCCATCCCCTGAGCCTGGCGATCGGTTTGCGTTCCTATTCCCTCTATCTCTGGCACTGGCCGGTGATCGTGCTGGCCCGCTGGACCATAGGAGTGTCCTTGGCGACCCTATTGCCCATCCTTGGCTTGACGGCCCTGCTGACCCTTTTCTCCTATCGGCTGGAAACCTTGTTCCGCTCGCCCAGCAAAGCCAAGACCCCGGACCGACGACCCACAGATCCAGTTACAGATCCAGTTGAAGTAACCCTGCAGCCCAACCGTCCAGGTCTATCTCCAATCTTAATCTATCCCTTTTTCACCCTCGCTACCGCTGGGTTGCTATTGGGCCTGCAGGGTCCTTTCAAGTCGCTGCTATTCATTGGACGACGGGATCTACCGCTTAACGGCACCAGCAACATGAAGGAAATCACCGGCACGCTAATCAATACGGTCAATTGTTTTCAGGAGCCGACGGCGGGGCCGCGCACGGATCGCCAACGGGAGCAATGTCGCTTAGTACGTAACCCGGGAAAGCCAACCCTTTTTTTTATCGGTGATAGCCATACCAATGCAATCATTCCCCTGGGAGAGGATATTCTCAATAACACTAACTTCAATGTCTCTTTCGCCGCACGGGGGGGCTGCGCCTTCCCAGATTTCTCACCCAAAGCCCCCGTAATGCTATCAGCACCCCGCTATAAACTTTGCCCTGAAAGCAGCTCTAAAGAGTGGCAGTATTTACAAAGCAATGTTAAAGCTGGAGACAGTATAGTAATTGTTCTTAATATCAGAGGCTACCTGCAGGGCAAACGGCAAAACGCTGCTCAACAAGCCTTTGCCAAAGCGATTGACCAGCTCACCCGTGACATGGCCCCGCGCGGCGTCCGCGTCATCCTCTTTGGGCCCATTCCCTCGTTCGATAGCCGAGAAGAAGTGCACATGCCCATGACGGCCTGCCAGCAAGAGTGGTTCCGGCCCCAGTGGAGTCTCAGCTCCCAATGCCAACCGGTCCAGATCAACCGATCAGCGGAAAATGGGCGACTGTCACCCCTGCGCAGCTTGTTGAACCAACTGGATCAATCAATCCCCAACCTCACAGTCTTCGACCCCTTCGACAGCCTTTGCCCCCCAAGCCAGACCAGCTGCTCTACCCACGACGGCGATCGGATGCTTTTCAGTGACAGCAACCACCTCACCAATGAGGGAGCCAGACACGTCAGTGCCGCCTTTCTGCGCTTTCTGGCGCACCAACCCTCTTGAATCCGTTGAAGAGGATTCCTGAACAACCCGCCAGCATCCCGGTTGATCCTCCCCCCATTCAGGTGGTGGGCTGTAATGCCTCGGGCTTTCAAAGCCTGACCCAGGTATGGCAGGAGGCCTTGGGCCAGGCGGATCTGGTCGTGGCCCCCTCCAGGCTCCTAGATGATCTGGAGCGGCAATTAAGGTACTGCTCCCCTGGGGACGGTCCGGCCTTCCTGGCCAGTGATTCTATGACTCCGCTCCTTGGCCGATTGCGACAGGCCCTGGAGGCCCGGGAATCCGTGATCGTGCTGGCCAGCGGCGATCCCCTCTGGTTCGGCATTGGCCGCCTGCTGCTGCAGCATCTGCCCCCCGGGAGCCTGCGCTTCCATCCCGCCCCTACCTCCCTGCAGCTGGCCTTCGCCCGCCTGGGAAGGCCCTGGCAGGACGCCCGCTGGGTGAGCCTGCATGGTCGTGATCCCGAGCCCCTGGCCCAGGCCCTGCAGCAACGCCCAGCGGCGCTAGGGGTGCTTTGCGATCCAGGCCATGGAGGTGCCCTGAGCGTGCGGCGCCTCCTGGCCAGTTCGGGCTTGGAGGCGGCCTACCGCTTCTGGCTGGCAGAACGGCTCGGCCACCCGGACGAACGGCTCCGCTGCTTTGCCCCCGCTGAACCCCTGCCAAGCGACCTCGATCGGTTGCACCTGGTGGTTTTGATCGCCGAACCGCCAGCGCCCCCTGCAGCCGCGACCCTGCCCCTCTTTGGCCTTTCAGACGGCCTCTGGTTGCAACACGAAGACCAACCGGGTCTGATGACCAAGCGCGAGGTACGAATTCAGCTCTTGGCTGACCTGGAGTTGCCCGAGCGCGGGGTGCTCTGGGATGTGGGAGCGGGGGTGGGTTCGGTGGGACTGGAGGCCCTGAGGCTGCGGCCCCAATTGCAGCTCTGGGCAATCGAACGACGGGCCGGGGCCGCGGCCTTGATTGGCGCCAATGCGGCTCGGCTGCAGGTCCACCCCGCCGGCATCCTCGAAGCCGAAGCTGCCGAGGCCCTGGCCTGCTTACCCGATCCGGATCGGGTGCTGGTCGGCGGCGGCGGCAGCCGTCGCGACGCCCTGCTTCAGGAGGTACTGCAACGGTTACGCCCCGGCGGAATCGTGGTCGTTCCGCTGGCCACCCTGGAGGCCCTGGCAACGGTGCGCCAAGCAATAGAGCAAGCAGGCCTTGAATTGGGGATCAGCCAACTCCAGGCATGGCGGGGCACCCCCCTGGGCGATGGCACCCGCTTGATGCCCCTAAATCCCGTCCTGATCTTGAGGGGACGGCGGACCTAAAGCGGTAAGTCAGGGCAAAGTGCGAATTTCAACCGGGGTCCCCACCCGAATCCCGAGGCGAGCCGCTTCACCGGCGCCCAACTCGACCACGCCATCCACTAGATCTCCAGATCCGTAGCTGGGACAAGGCAAGCGGGGGCAGGGAGGGGCGGCGGGCTCAATGCTGGCCACAACCCCCCCGCGCACAAACAACATATCCAGGGGAGCCAGAGTGCGATGCATCCAAAAGCGGGCAGGGGAGGGCGGTTGAAAGGCGAACCACATGCCGTGCATGGGGGGTAGGGGAGGGCGCATCTGTAAGCCCCAGGCGTACTGGCGCTCGGTCTTTGGGACCTCCAGGGCAAGGCAAGGACCAGCCGCCTGAACGGCCGCTGGCTTGGCTGGGGACCCATTGGAAGCAGGGGCTCCAGCAGGTCCAGAAAGGCACCATTGAGCCTTGACCGGCAGATATTGGGGCGGCTGGCTCAGGCCTGTTGGTGGGACGCCAAGGCCCAGAGACCACTCCTGCGGAACAACTAACAAAGGTCCAACGGCCAGCAGCCCCATCCATCTGGCACCTGCAGAGAGTCTTTGTCCATGAATGCTCATGGCTGCTCAGGTTGGGGTACCGGCAACCGCTCTGTCAGGGCATAGCCCTGGCCTCGCACGGTCTGAAGCAGGCGACGCTCGCCGTTTGCTTCCAGCTTCTGCCGCAGGTAGCGAACGTAGACATCAATCACGTTGCTGGCCCCGGATTCAGATTGGCCCCAAACCCGCTGCAAAATCGTGTCGCGGCTGATCACCTCGCCAGGATGACGCATAAAGAACAGCAATAACTGGTACTCGCGAGTCGTCAAGGCGATTAACCGTGATCCCCGCCACACCATTGCCGACGTCGGCACCAGGCGCAGGTCCGCCAGCCGCAGATCCAACTGCGGTTCTGGATCCTTACTCCCAGCACTGGGGGCCAGCCGGGGATCCACAGTTGGGCCCAGGGGAGCAAGACAACTGCGGCGCCCCATCTCCAGATGCAGCCGCAGGCGGGTCAAGAGCTCACTGGGCCCCGAGTTCGTCAACCAGAAATCGTCGGCGCCGCTAGCGAGGCATCGCGCCCGCTCCAACATCCCGTCTTGCTCCAACCCGAGCAGCAGCACCACCAGCGGACCCCAACAACGTCGTAAATCTGGAATCCGGTCCGCGCAACAGGGCGAAAGGATGACGGCCGCCGGCGGATCCCGATCGGCCACACCTGCGAAGTAAGGCTTGAGGGCAAAGTCTTCCGTCACCAGGCTCGTGTAGCCGGTGAGTTCAAGGCGGGGGGCCAATGCGGCCGCCTCCGGACCCACCAACAGGATTGGAAAGTCCAAAGCGGCGCCATGGGTCATCGACCTTCACCAGCCCTCCCCTGGCCAGCAATCTCGGGGGGTTCCAGGCCATTTCCTGGCTTAGCCACGTGGGGCAGGCCCCAGCCGAGCTTATTGCGCAACACCTGGAAAAACTCGTGATCCGCAAGCCGCACAAAGCGCACCGGATGGTCACTGCGACGAATCAAGACCCGGTCCTCGGGCCAGACATAGCAGCCGGCACTGCCATCCACCACCATCATCAGGCGCTCGGGCGTGGCCGGGAAGACCGTGACTGGCTCCTGATCGCTGAATACGAGCGCCCTAGAGGCCAGGGAGTGGGCAGCAATGGGGGTCAGTTGCAGAACTGGACAGTCAGGGGTTATCACCGGACCCCCTGCACTTAGTGCATAGGCCGTGGATCCCGTCGGCGAAGAAAGAATCACCCCATCAGCGGCGATGTCCACAGGGGCATGACGTCCAATGGCGATCTCAAAGTGACACATGCTGGTCAGGGGTTCCCGGTGCAGGGCCATTTCGTTGAGACAGAGCACTTCCCAACGTCGCTGCTCGCCTCTCAACACAGTGACGACCAGCATCGAGCGCTCCTCGACGAACCACCGGCCCGCCACAACCCTGCTGAGCACCTCATCAAGATCCTTGAGGTAAGCCTCAGCCAAAAAGCCCAGGTGACCGGTGTTGATCGTCAGGATCGGCACCCCGACAGGGGCGGTCTGGCGAGCCGCCGAGAGCACCGTGCCATCGCCCCCCAGGACAAGGGCCATGGTCATCTCAGCATCGAATCCGGCCGGGACACAGGCGGCATAGCCCCTGGCCCTCAAATGCTGGTCCGGATTCGCAAAGCCAACAACACCACCGGAACTGCTGACCCGCAACACCTGAAAGCCCGACGCCGTAAGGCTGGCCTCTATGGCCTCGGCAGTGGCCAGCGCCAAAGGCTTGCCGTCATTGACGATCAGACCGACCCGGGGCACTGACTGGAGGCAAAAAGCCATTGCGAGTGTATGAGCACCATCAGAACTGCTCCAGAAAGCGCAAATCACTGGTGAACAGACGCCGGATGTCATCAATGCCGTGGCGCACCATGCAGAAGCGCTCGACCCCCAGGCCTGCGGCAAAACCACTCCAGCGCTGAGGATCAAGACCCAGACCCTCCAGAACCGCCGGATCGACCATGCCGCAGCCCATCACCTCCAGCCAGCGGCCGCGCCACTGCACATCCACTTCGGCGGAAGGCTCGGTGAAGGGAAAGTAACTGGCCCGAAAACGTACCGGCAGGTCACCGAAAAAGGCCTTCAGAAAGGCCATCACGGTGCCACGCAGATGGCTGAAATCCAATGCTTCATCAAGGGCCAACACCTCAACCTGGTGAAACACAGGCGAATGGGTGGCATCAACGGCATCGCGGCGATAGACCCGACCGGGCACCACGATGCGCACCGGTGGGGCGTGGGCCTCAAGGTGACGGATCTGGACAGGTGAGGTGTGGGTGCGCAGCAGCCGATCAGCCCCCAGGTAAAAGGTGTCCTGCATGTCCCGGGCTGGGTGATTGGGCGGGATGTTGAGGGCGGTGAAGTTGTAGTGATCGCTTTCGATCTCCGGCCCCTCGGAAACGCGGTAGCCAAGGCCGGCGAAGATATCAAGGATTTCCTCGGTAGTGGCGATCAGGGGATGGCGATGGCCGGGGGGAATGAAACTCGGCGGAGCCGTGACATCCAGCCTTTCCCGTTCCAGCCGCTCCTCCATGGCGGACGACTTGAGCCCGTCCATGCGGGAAGCCAGTTGGGCCTGAAACCGTTCCTTGAGGTCATTGGCCCGCTGTCCCACCAGGGGACGTTCTTGCGGCCCAAGCCGACCCATGCTTCCCAAAACGGCAGAAAGGCGACCCTTCTTTCCCAGAAGGCTGATACGTAGTGCCTCAAGATCAGCCTCAGTGGCGGCGGCATCAATCGCCAGCACCGATTCGGATTCCAGATCCGCCAACTGGTCGGTGAGCTGCTGCAGGCTGACGGTGGCGCTCACGGCGGGACAGAAAGAGAAGATGACTGTAGGAAGCCGCCGGCTCCACCTACGGTGCGGGAGTTCCGGGCCCGACGATGGCTGGTTTAACTATCCTGATCAGTAACGACGACGGGGTTTTTGCCAAGGGAATCCAGGCCCTGGCAGCCGAAGCCGTGCACCGCGGTCACCAGGTCACCGTGGTCTGCCCAGACCAGGAGCGTTCCGCCACGGGCCACGGCCTCACCTTGCAGACCCCCATCCGTGCGGAGCGGGCCGACGAGCTGTTTGCTGCGGGTGTCACGGCCTGGGCCTGCAGCGGCACTCCCTCCGACTGCGTCAAGCTGGCCCTATTCAGCCTGATGGATCACCCCCCCGATCTAGTGATCTCGGGCATCAACCACGGACCAAACCTCGGTACCGACGTGCTCTATTCCGGCACCGTCTCGGCGGCCATGGAAGGGGCGATCGAAGGCTTCCCTGCCCTTGCCGTCAGCAGCGCCGACTTCCAATGGCGACAGTTTGAGGCCGCCGCCGTGATTGCCCTCGACGTGGCCGAGGCCATGCTGGGCCACCAATGGCGGCCTGGCCTGCTGCTCAATCTCAACGTGCCCGCCCGGCCTGCCGCCGAAATCGGTCCCCTGCGCTGGTGTCGGACTGCGGTTCGGCGCTATGTGGATCAATTTGACAGGCGCCAGGATCCCCGGGGGCGCACCTACTACTGGCTTGCCGGTGAGGTGGTCGATGACACCGAGGCGGGCCTCGCTGCCCCAGCGGAATGGCCTACGGATGTCTCGTGGATCGCCGCAGGCGGCTCCTCCCTGACACCTCTGCAACCGGAACTGTTCTGGCGGGGGGAAGCCAGCTCGCTGCCCCCTGCCAGCGAACTAAGGCCGTTCAGGCCCGACGGTGGATCCTCTGCAACATCCAGAGGCTGAAGCCCAGGCCAATGAGGTGGGCGAACAACACCTGGGTGTTGCTCAACACCGAGAGCATCTCGATCGAGGTGATCGGAAAAGTGCTGATGGCCCCCCGGCCCATCCCTGGGGCCATCATGGGTCCGAAAAGTCCCGGAGCCTGGAGAGAGGCTTGCAGAAACAGGCTGCCAGCTAAGGCCTGGTACCCAACCGCTGCCAGGGTGAGGCCGATCAGGTCTGCGATCAAACCCCGTTTGATCAATCGGCTTG
>JBBASD010000092.1:0-9875 GCA_040399485.1 Cyanobium sp.
CCGGCCAGGTTCACCTGGCGGGCGCCGCCACCGGCCGCCTTGATCGCCCCGGCCAGGGGCCCCACATAAACGATGCGGCCGCCCTTCTCCACCAGGGCCTCGGCATAGGCCGGTTCAGGCCCCGCCATGGTGAGGATGTCGCCGCCGCTATAGAGCGTTGGCGGCGGCGAGGCCGCTGGGCCCGCCGGACTGGCGACGGCAGCGCCGCTGGGCCCCAAGGGGAGGCTCAGGCTGAGAAGCCCACCGAGCAGCAATGGAGCAGGCACGGCTTGGGCGAAGCTGCGAACGGAAGCAAGGGGGCGCATAAGCGGGTCAATGGTGCCAAAAGCCTGCCGATGCAAGGTCGCCGCCGCCAAGCTTTTTTGCGTTTTTTAGACCCATTGGGACCCTCCGATGGCTGGCCAAGCGGCAGCAGGGTCGGCAACATCGTGCCAACGCATATCCCCATCGGCGTGCAAACCCCGGCCAACGGCAGCCCCAGGCGTACGGCCCCATTCCCATACATCGGCTCCTTTCGTGCCTGGCCGCTGCTGGTGCCCCTGGCCCTGATGGGCGGCGCTGCGGTCGCCGCCGATCTGCCCTTGGCATCCCTGGAAACGGCCCTGGCACTCCCCGCCTGCCGCCAGGCCCTCAGCCTCAGCCCCGACACCCCCGCAGCCCAACTCCTGCAAGGCAATCCTGGCCTGGCAGCCAGGATTGCGGCCACCTCCGCCTGCCAGCCGGCCTTGGGGGCCCTGCAGCGGCTCGAACGCCTTGAGCGCGAACTGCAGCAATCGCGGCGCCAGATGGCGGCGCAACAGGCCCAGCTCGCTGCCGAAGCCGCCCGCCAGGAGACCCTGGCTGCTGAATTGGCCCAGCTGCGCAGCCAACTCGGCGGCTCATCAGTGGCTCCCAGCAGCCCAGCCGCAAGCAGTCCTGCCTCAAGCAACCCTTTCCCAAACGTCTTCAGCCACACCACCTCCCCTTCCGGCACTGCCGTCGCAGCCCCCCCTGACACCCAGAGCGCTAAGGCCTCGGCCCAGCCAGCGGGCCTGCAATACAACAACGGCAAGGGCTTCACCCTGCAATCCAATGGCGCCAGCCTGAAGCTATGGGCTGAGGCCAAACTGTTGGGTTTTTCCAGCAGCCGCTATACCTTCAATTCGGGCCAACCCCTGATCGTCAGCCCCAAAAATCCCGATACCTCCTACGACCTCTCGGCCCAGCAGAGCATGGTCTACGGCGCCTTCCAGGGTCCGCAGTGGCATGGTTGGACCCCTGGCGCCTTCGCCATCTTCTGGCTGCAGGACAACATCCTGGCCGAGGGTTATCAATTCACCCCGGTGGTTTATTACGGCGAAATCAGTAATGGAACCTGGCGTTTTGCTGCCGGCCAGGGATTCGATGTCTTCGCGCCCCGCGATCCCGACACCCTGCCCAATGGCAAATTGGCCGCCTCCGGCAACCCCGGCGCCTACCGGCCCCAATTCCGGCTAGAGAACCACTTCAAGGCGGGCGAGAGTTTTGGTGGGGCCCTCCAGCTCGCCGCATCCTCCCCCGTCACCACCGCCCTGCCCGACCAGGTCGACCTGTCCAATCTCCAGAGCCAGGAAATCGTCGAAGACAATGGTTGGCCCAATGCCGAAGGCCGCCTGTCCCTTGGCTTTGGGGCCTCCAAGGAGCGGGCGGGGGGCCGCCAGCTCCGTCCCCTGGAGCTGGGCTTCTCCGGGGTGGTAGGCCAATTGCGCGTGCTCGACAACATCCGGGCCCTAACTCCCCTCACCCTGACCAGTGATCGCTCCGTGATCTCTGTCTGGGGAGCGGCTTTCGATGGCCAGCTGGCCCTGGGGCGGCGCCTGGGCATCTCCGGCGAGCTGTACACCGGCCAGGGCCTGGGGGAATACATGTCCGGGATCCTGCAGACCTACAACCGCAGCTCCAACCAGGCCGTGCCGACCTCTGGGGGCTGGGCCCAGTTGTACGTCTACCTCAGCGATAATCTGCGCCTCAATCTCGGCTACGGCATCGACAACGCCCAGGACGGTGGTGCCTTCAGTCTGTTGACTAACGCCACCGCCTTCGCCAACCTCCTCTGGGACGTCAATCCCTGGTTGCAGCTTGGCATCGAAGGCAATTACAAACTGACCACATATGACACCTTTGGCGACAAGGACGCCTGGATCGTCATTTCCCAGTTGATGTTCAGGCTATGAACCGCCCGGCTCCCAGGATCAACGCCGCACTAACCACAGCACCAAACTGAGGCCAGCTGACACCAACAGACCGCTGGTGAGCGGGAAGTAAAAGCTGAAGCCGGGCCGTTGAATGCTGATATCCCCCGGCAGGCGGCCCAGGCCGCTGCTGCTGATCAGCGGCCAGAGCAGACCAACCACGAGCAAAAGTGCTCCAGCAGCAAGAAGAAGGCGTTGCATGGTTCGAGGCGTACGGGTTAAAGGCGTTCAATGACCATGGCCATGGTGGGCCAATTTGGGATTGGGCGCCACCTAGCTGGCGCTGTTCACCGCAGCCCGATCGAGGCGATCGACCCCCAGCCGAAAGATCGGCCGCCCCTCCTTGATCGTTTCCAGCACCTTGATCGTGCTGATGCTGCTGGGATCAAGCTTGAGCGGATCGCGCTCCAGGATCACCAGGTCAGCGCGTTTGCCCGCCTCAAGGGTGCCCTTGCTCTGTTCAAGAAGGTGTGGGCGGTGAAGAAACTCGGCACAATGCCCAAGGGTCCCATCTGGTCGACCTGGTCGTGGCGGGCTAGCTGGGCGTGGATCGCTATGGGTCGCAGATCCTTGCTGCCGTAGGTGCTGCGGGCCTTGCGCACGGCGTTCAGCAACTGGTCGAGGGCGGCGTCGCCATTGGTGTTGCGCCTCAATCTCGGCTATGGCATCGATAACGCCCAGGACTCCGGGCTGTTCGGCCTAAAGGTCAACAGCGGCATCTTCGCCAACGCGCTGTGGGATGTGAATCCCTGGCTGCAGCTGGGCCTGGAGGGCAATTACAAAGTCACCACGATCACGGTGGATCCATAGCGCTACAGCTGGCTGTCGCCACTGAGCAGCAGCATCGGCTCCACCCGGCTCTGGCATACCAGCAACCGATCAAAGGGATCCCGATGGACACCATCGCTCTCCAGATCCCTCACGGCCAACAGGTGGGCGTTGCTGATGGGCAGCCAACGGAAGCCTTGCTCCGGCACTTGGCGCTCAATGGCCACCAGATCCACCTGCAGCCGGCCGATCGAGACCTTGATCGCCATCTCCCACAGCGACGCCTGGCTCACGAAGACCTCCGCATCCGGCGCCTGCACCCTTTCCACCACCGGCGGGGGCAGACGCGCATCGTCGTTCAGCCACCACAGCAGCAGATGGGTGTCGAGCAACAGCCGCGTCATGGCAACGCCTCAAACAATCCATCGAGGGGTGCATCGAAGTCATCACGGAGTTCGATCTGGCCGCGCATCGCGCCGGGTGCCGCGACCCGCTGGGCCGGTGCCTGCCAGGCCACCAGCCGCGCGATCGGCACCCCCGAACGCGCGATCACAACCTCGCTGCCTTGCTCCACGTCCTGCAGCAACTGGGAGAGATGGGTCTTGGCCTGATGCACGTTGACCAAGGCCACGGCGGTTCTGATTAAACTAAGTCTTAGTCTAGTCGGCTGCCGGGACGTTGGCTCCGTCGTGATGGCCTCCGTGGCGATGCCCTCAATGCCCGTGAATCCGCTGCTCCGCCAGCTCCGGATTGGGCGCCACCCGACTGGCGGCCTGGGCCGAGGCGGCATCGATCTTGTCCACCCCGAGGCGGAAGATCGGCTGCCCCTCCTTGATCGTTTCCACCACCTTGATGGTGCTCATGGTGGTGGGATCACCCTTCAGCGGATCGCGCTCCAGGATCACCAGATCGGCGAGCTTGCCAGGCTCGAGCGTGCCCTTGCTCTTCTCCTCGAAGTACTGGTAGGCCGCCCAGTCGGTCATGGCCTTGAGGGCCACGTAGGGGGAGACCCGCTCGGCAGGCCCCAGCACGAAACCGCTGCGGGTGGTGCGGGTGACGGCTGTCTGGGCCAGGCGCAGCATGTCGGGCGGCACCACCGGCGCGTCGTTGTGGTTGGTGAAGATCACGCCCTTGCCGTAGGCGTAACCGGTGGGACTGATCCCCGCCGCCCGTTGCTCGCCGAAGCTCTGGCGGTGCCAGTCGCCCCAGAAGAAGGTGTGGGCGGTGAAGAAACTCGGCACGATGCCAAGCGCCTTGATGCGGTCCACCTGGTCATGGCGGGCCAGCTGGGCATGGATCGCCACGGGCCGCAGATCCTTGGCGCCGTAGGTAGCGCGGGCCTGCCGCACCGCCACCAGAAATTGGTCGAGGGCGGCATCGCCATTGGTGTGGGTGATGATCTGGATGTTGTTGCGGTAGCCGAAGGCCACCCAATCGTTCACCTCCTGCTGATTCATCACCGCGTAGGCGCGGTAATCGGCCTTCTGGCCCGGCGGTGGAACGGCGTAGGGCTGGCTCATGTAGGCGGTCTTGCCCTGGGGTGAGCCATCGCCGGTGAGCTTGATGCCGCCGATCTTGAGGTGGTTTTCGTAGAGGCCCACCTTCAGCCGCGCGGCCGTGCCGGCGCCATCGGCCGGGGGAGCCACCGCCGCGGCGGCGCCGCTGGCGAATTCCCGGCCGGCGTTCGACACCATCGAGCTGATCGGAGCGGGGGCAGCTGCCGCACCTGGGGCCCTCGGATCGCTGCCGGGGGTGGCGATCTCCACGCCCTTGGCCCGTTGATCGAGGCTGGCCAGATCGCCCAGCACCCGGTAGAAGGGATAACTCACCACATCAAGGATCAGCCGCCCTTGGCGGCCCGCCTCCCGCAGCAAGGCCACATTGTCGGGGTTGCTGAGGCCGTCCTGGGCGGTGGTGATGCCGTAGCTGGCCCACCATTTCTGCACCTGATCGAAGCGGCGCAGTTTCTCGGCCAGATCGGGCTGGGGAATCAGGGCCATGAAGGGCAGGCCGGCCGTTTCCTCCAGCACCCCATTGGGCTCGCCCGTGGCCGGATCCCGCTGGATGTGGCCCCCGGCGGGGTCCGGGGTGGCCTTGCTGATCTTCACCAGGGCCAATGCGGGGCTGTTGGCCACCACCAGGTGGCCGGAGGCGTGGATCAGCAGGATCGGCACCGTGGCGCTCACCGCATCAAGGTCGGCGCGGGTGGGGTGGCGCTTCTCCTCCAACAGGCTGTCGTCGTAGCCCATGAAGAACTGCAGCTGGCCGGCCGGGGCGGGGTGGCTGGCCAGGTAGGCGCGCACCGTGGCCTGGATGTCGGCGATGCGGCGGGTGCTGCCCACCGGCGGCGGGCTGAGGTCGGGCCGGCCCCAGGTGGCCACGTAGTCGGGCAGGTGGCCGTGGGCATCGATGAACCCGGGCAGCAGGGCCCGGCCGGCCAGGTTCACCCGCTTCGCCGCGCCGCCGGCGGCGCGGATCGCCCCGGCCAGGGGGCCGACGTAGACGATGCGGCCGCCCCGTTCCACCAGCGCCTCGGCGTAGGTGGGGGTGGGTCCGGCCATCGTCAGGATCGGGCCACCGGAATAGAGGCTGGCCGCCGCCGCTGCCATGGGGGCCGCAGCGGCAACGCCCGTCCAAGCCATGGGCGAACTGGCCGCCAACAGCACGATCGGCAGGCGGAGCAGACGGACCAGGTGTCCAGGGCGCGAAAGCATCGGTGACGGATGATCTGAGCCCTTTCTACTAACGTCTTTTGCCCTTGTCAGGCAGGGCTGAAGGCTCAGGACCTGACTGCCAGGACCTGGCAGAAACGATCATCGGCGCCCCAGGAGTTCCTCCCAGCTAGGGGAGGGACTGGGCCCCGGCAGAAGGCCCTCGCCGAGGCGATGGCGTGGGGGGGTGCTGGCCTCGTGGCATTGGCCAGGCCTAACGGCATTGCTCAGACGGACAGGCCCATGGCGGGAGGCGGGAGGGAGTCGCGCCGGGGGCAGGAGAGGGGGATGGTTGGAAACGGACATGGTTGAACCTTCACGGATATGGATCTCGCACCTTGGGGTGAGCGCCCCCTAGAAAGCGCGCCCGTTGTCGTGGACCTGGTGGGTCCCCTCCAGGAAGCGCAGGAGGCGGAACTCGGTGCTGGCTCCGGCATTGCGAGCCCAGATCACGGTGCTCGCCAGCTTCTGCCGGAACTTTTACCTTACACACACAAGAACCCACCAAAGGGAATCCCCCCCTCAACCATGCAATTCGCAATGGTGAGGGGGGGAAGGCCGCAGACGATTTGCCGACGGGTTTTAGGCAGGATTCAGGCTTTGCCTGTAAATCCTTTGAAAACATTGCCAATCGCCTCGGCGGCATCGGCCACCTTGTCGCCAACGGCATCAGCAGCACCGGCAACCTTGTCACCGAGATCACCTGCGGCGTCCATGACCTTGGCTTGAACCTGCTTGGCATCCCCCTTTGCTTTGAGAAGGGGGTCATCGGTGAGCTCACCGGCGGCCGCCTGCAGCTTGCCTTCGGTGTCCTTGGCGGCGGCGTTGATCTTGTCGTTGATGCCCATGGTGATGCAGCGAGGGAGAGAGAGAGAAGATGAATCCTTCTCTCTCTCAAAGCTAGCTAGGCAAAGGGGAACGGAGCCATTTTATTGCGCGGATGAACTAGAAAAGGATGGTTGTCCAAGGCAGCGGCCAAGTAGATCGGCTGCGCGCAGGGCTGACACCAGGGCGCAGGCAGTAACGTTAAAGGCTTCGTTACAGGTCGTCAAAGTCATGGCCCCATGGATTCAGGCCCATGGATCAATAGATAGGCAATTCAGACAACAATCCCGTATTCGCTGACTGCTTTGAGAAGGCAAGGCCACCCCCCTGGGGTTGCGGGGCCAACAAAAATCCCCGGCCTTGGCCGGGGACTATTGCATCGCATCGCGTCGTTTGGTCCTGATCCCCCTGGTTCAGCCTTCGACTTTGACGCTCACCGTGGTCATGGTCTGGGCCTTGGGCACCCGGACGCTGAGGAGACCACTTTGGTAATGGGCGCTGAGGTTCTCCCGGTCGATACCGCTGGGGAAACGGAAGCTGCGGCTCCAGGTGCCGTAGCGGAATTCACTCAGCAGCGGTCCGCGGCCGACCTTGGCCGGAGCTTCGGGGCTAGGGGCTGCCTCGCTGGCGTTGTGCTCGCCGGCTAGGGGAGACTGGCTTTGCTGGGGGTTGCGGCGCTCAGCACTGATCAACAGGGTGCGATCGGTGGCCTTGACGTCGATGGCATCTTTGTCAACTCCGGGGAGTTCAAGAACCACTTCGTAGGCGTTGTCAGTTTCATGCACCTCTGCGGCGGGTACCCGCTCGGCGTTGTGCAGTTGCTGTTCAAGCCGCTCGAACAGATCAAATGGAGAGGGGGTGCGAAGGGTCAACATGGTGGCTTAGGGGTTGGCTGGCGCTCCGTCTTGGAGCAGTTCGGTGCGGGGTCGTCTCCCCGTTGAAGACACTTTCGCCCTGATCGCTACGATCAGTTGCCGTAGGGACCGATCTGATCGGTACGGCCGCCACCACCCTGTTCGGCAGACCTCACTTTTTGGGAGGAGAACCGAAAGCTGGCCAGCCCCAGTGGGGCCAGCCCCCAGGGGGCCAGCCCTCATGGCACCACCTCCTGGTCGCGGCGGGGGGCCAGGGCCAGGTAGGCCTGGCAGAACGGTTCCCCCAGGGCCGCCCTGAGGCGCCCATCGGCCGCGAAGGCGGCCAGGGCCTCCCCCAGGCTGCTCGGCAGGGCTCGCCAATCGCTACCCGTAGGGGGCTCGGCTGCGGTGTTGCGCTCACTACGCGGACCCGGATCCAGTTGGCGCTCGATGCCATCGAGTCCCGCTGCCAGCACGGCAGCCTGCAGCAAATAGGGGTTAGCGGCCCCATCTGGCAGCCGCAGTTCGAGCCGTTGGCTGTCGGGCAAGCGCACCATGTGGGTGCGGTTGTTGCCGCCATAGCTGATCCAACTCGGCGACCAGCTGGCGCCGGAGGTGGGGGTCGTTCGCGCCAACCGCTCGTAGCTGTTGGCGATGGGATTGGTGAGGGCACAGAGGGCCGGGGCGTGCTCCAGCAGGCCGCCAAGGAAATGGTGGGCCAGGGGCGACAATCCCGAAGGCCCCTGGGGATCGGGGAAGAGATTGCGGCCTTGGGGATCCCACAGGGAGGCGTGCAGATGGGCACCGTTGCCCGTCAGTTCCGCCAGGGGCTTGGGCCTGAAGCTGGCTCGCCGGCCATGGCGTTCGGCGATCGCCGCCACCATCACCCGGAAGAAGGCATGGCGATCAGCCGTCAGCAGTGCATCGGCAAAGGTCCAGTTGATTTCAAATTGGCCGTTGGCATCCTCATGGTCAGCTTGATAAGGGCCCCAGCCCAGCTGCTCCATGCCACCCAACAATTCGGCGATCAGGGGGTAATGGCGCATCAGGGCCAGCTGGTCGTAGCAGGGTTTGCTCTGCCGGTCGCGGCTATCGGCGATGACATCGGCGTCGTCTTCGAGCAGAAAGAATTCCGGTTCGACCCCGGTGCGCAACTGCAGCCCCAAGGCTGCGGAGCGTTGCAGCTGGCGTTGCAACACCAACCGAGGCGATTGCTCCAGGGCCACTCCCCCCACCTCCAAGTCGGTGGCCACCCAAGCCACCTGAGGCTGCCAGGGCAGCACCATCAAGCTGGCGGGATCGGGGATTGCCAACACATCCGGGTCGGCCGGCGTCATCGCCAGCCAGGCGGCAAAACCGGCGAATCCCGCCCCACTTTCGGCCAGCTCGGCGGCGGCAGCAGCGGGCACGAGCTTGGCCCGTTGCACCCCGAACAAATCGCAGAACGAAAATAAGAAATGGCGGATGCCATGGGCGGCGGCGAAGCGGACCAGATCGTGCATGGGGACTAGATCAGGGAGTTGTTGTCGTAGGCGTGAAGCAGAAGTGGTGGCAGCCTCAGTCCTGGCAAAGCTGTTCAACGATCTGGCGCAGGCGAGCCTGCTCCGGTAGTGAGTCCCTGGGGTTGCCAGCCCGATGGCCCAGGGGAGAATTCAAGGCTTCAAAGCGGGCTCCAGGGATCAGGGCCGCCTCAGCGGCGCAATCCTCGGGTGGGAAATACAGATCCTGGCCACAGGCCACCACGGTGGTGCGCGCCCTCACCCGCCCCAGGGCCCCGGCTAGATCCGCCTGTTCATCGCCGCTGGCCAGGCCGGCAGCCTTGGCGACATCACAGGCCAACCAGACATCGAGCATGGCCAGCAGATCGTGGGGATCGTGGCGGCGGTAGGCGGGTAACCAACTGTGCTCCACATATTCGTCGACAGTGGCGTAGCCGAGGCGACGATGGCCGCCTTGCTTGTAAAAGGCCTGGCTGGCCGCCCAGCTGGCATAGATGAGGGCAAAGCTATGCAAACCCCGCTCGGGTGGAGCCTCAAATCGCTCGCCGTTCCAGGCGGGATCGGTGGTCAAGGCCGAGCGCAGGCTGAGCAAAAACAAGCGGTTGTGGGCTGTGGTGCGGGCGGTGCCGCAGATGCAGCAGAGACGCTGGCTGCGCTCCGGTTCAAGCACTCCCCAGTGATAGGCCTGCTGGGCCCCCATCGACCAGCCATAGATCAGGGCCGGAGACTCCACCGCAAAGATCTCTTCCAACAGGCGGCGCTGGGCACGCACGTTGTCGACGTGACCGCTGGGCCAGCCGCCGGACGGCAGGCCCCCTTTGGTGTTGCTGGGGCTGCTGGAGCGGCCGTTACCGAACTGGCCCACCACCACCAGACACCAGCGGGCCGGGTCGAAAATGGTTCCCATCAGCCAGGTTTGATCCTGGGCCCAGGCGCCATAGGGGGTGGGCACTAGCACCAGATTGCTGCGATCGGGCCGCAGGCTGCCCATGGTGCGATAACAAAGCT
>JBBASD010000093.1:0-9737 GCA_040399485.1 Cyanobium sp.
GCCCGGCGGGCCAGATCTTCATCCACGGGCACCACATCGGCATCGAGCAGCAGCAACAGCTCCTCCACGGCATCAAGCACCCCGCGGCAGTGGGCCACTACCAGCAACTCCTGAAGGGTGCCGGCGGAGATCTGCAGCAGCGTTGCCTGCTCCAGCTGGCTGCGAATCTGCTGCCAACCGGGTTCCCGCTGAATGATGGTGATCACGGCGGAGGTGTCGAGAATCATCCGGGCAGACCATCGGCTCCGTAGAGCTCGCTGGCATCAAACGGCCTGGCCAGCGCCGCGGCTTGGTCCTGCAGGGGAGAGAGATCTTGCTGGAGGCGTGCGCTGCGGCGGATCCGGCGCTGCCGCTGCAGCTCGCGCTCCAGGGCCTCGCGCACGATGTCGGTGGCACCCCGGCCGGTGATCTGGCGCAGCTGGCCGATCAGCCCATCAACCTGGGGACTTTTGATGTTGACCGCCATTCCACCATCGAGATGTAGACAGCCATTCTATTCGCTGTTTCTGCCCCACTGGCCGCTGCTCTTGCGCAACTGGCCGCTTTTTCTGCCCCGCACCCCGCCAGGGACAATGGCCCCCATCCCTCCCGTTGCCGCGGCCACCGATGACCAGCTCCCAGGCCCCCGAAGGTCCGGCCGCCAAGGCCACCAACATCGTTTGGCACCACTCCACCGTGACCCGGGCGGCCCGGGCGCACCAACGGGGCCACCGCAGCGCCATCCTCTGGTTCACGGGGCTGAGCGGCGCCGGCAAGAGCACCCTGGCCAATGCCGTCAATTCGGCCCTGTTTGAGCAGGGGCTGGCCTGTTATGTGCTCGATGGCGACAATGTGCGCCATGGCCTCTGCGCCGATCTGGGTTTTTCCGATGCCGACCGGGAGGAGAACATCCGCCGCATCGGCGAAGTGGCCAAGTTGTTTCTCGATGCCGGCGTCGTGGTGCTGACGGCCTTTGTGTCCCCCTTCCGCGACGACCGCCGCCGCGCCCGGGCCCTGGTCGAGGCCAGCGATTTCATCGAGATCCACTGCGCCGCCGACCTGGCCGTATGTGAAGGGCGCGACACCAAGGGGCTCTATGCCAAGGCCCGCGCTGGTGAAATCAAAGAATTCACCGGCATCTCCAGCCCCTACGAAGAACCAGAACACCCCGAACTGCGCATCGATACGGGTTGCCAAAGCCTGGAGGATTCGGTAGCCCAGGTGTTGGCTTACCTGACGGCCCAGGGGGTGGTGCCGGGGGCCGCGCCGTCGGCTCTTCCCTCACCGGCATGAACCAGCGCCTCGGCTTGCTTGTTATGCCTCTGCTGGTGGCGGTGACGTTGCCGCTGCCTGGGGTGCATGCCACTCCCCAGGCTGATACCCCGAGCGGCGGTGGAGCTGTTGCCCCGGTGAGCAGGGTTGATCTCGCCCGCTATGCCGGTATCTGGTACGAAATCGCCAAGATTCCCAACCGGTTTCAGAAACAATGTGCCCGCGACACCCTTGCCCAATACACCCTGCGCCCTGATGGCCGCATTGATGTGGTCAATCAGTGCATCAAGCGCAACGGCAGTGTGGATCAGGCCAGGGGCATCGCCAAGGTTGTCGACGCCGAAACGGGCGCCAAGCTCAAGGTCAGCCTGGTGAGTTTGCTGGGCTGGCGGCCGTTCTGGGGCGATTACTGGATTGTTGGCTTGGATCCGAACTACCGCTGGGCTGTGGTTGGCGCACCGAACCGCAAATACGGCTGGATCCTGGCCCGCAGCAAGACCCTGGACGCAAACAGCTGGGAGACCATCAGCGCCATCATCGAGCGCAACGGCTACCAACGAGGCAGTTTCCAAATGGACGGGCAGGGGCCCTGAGGCCAGCACTGGCTTCAATGCGGCGCTGGTGGAGGGGAATTCGCCCCCCGAGCGGCCCGAGCTGCCGGGACTGGCGGTGCGGCTGGAGAACGCCGAGCGCTTTGTAGCTGCCACCGGGGCGGTGGTCGTCTATGGAGGAGATCGGGCCTGCTACGAGTCACCGTCTGGAACATCAGCGCCAGCCTCCTCAATAAAAATGGTGTTTCCGGCGAAGGTGGCTTGGTTTGGGCCCAGCAACCTGGCCACTTTTCTTTGCTACAAACGCCTTTTGCTGAAGTGACATCAGAGAAGAGTTGCTGGTGAAGGGCCAGGGGGTCAGTTCTTTATCCCTTAGGCGGGAAAGGATCGTTGCCGTAGCTGTTCCGATCCCTGATCTGACTGTTAGGGCGATGGATGATGACATCGCTGCGTTTGTTGCGGGCAATTTGCTCAGCTCGTTGCGGGGGCGTCCCGCCAAGTGGTGTGAATCCCTGGGTTCAGCACCGGCGTAGCCGGTGCTTAGGGTCCTTTGCTCAGAGCCCCTGCGGGGGAATGGGTGGGCTGGTCTGTGACTCTGGTCGGAGCACTACCACCTTCCTGAGAACAGACCATGCCCATCTCTGATTCTGCCGCCACATAGCTGGCGTAGCTGCTTGGCAGCGGCACCGCCGGTGAACTGATCCCCGAACTGGTGCGGCATGGGCTGCAGGCCCTGATCGAGGCTGAGGCCGCCGCCACTCTTGGTGCTGACCGCCACCAGCGCACAGCTGAGGGGAACTCTCGACAAATTGATACATTTTTTCGAGAGTTTATAGGTGTCCAAGACAAGCTTGGCTGAGGTGGTTTGTCACGGTTGTGGTGGAGAGAGAACGCAGCGGATGGCAGCTACAAAGTTACGCGCATCTGCGACGGCAGCGGCTGCACGAACAGGTTCAATATCCGAATCTGGTCCAGTCTCATAATCAGCCACGGCTTTTAGGTTGTAGGCTCGCTGTAAAAAGCGGGGAAGGCCATCATCGAGTTGTGGCGTATCTCTGACTAGGCGTGCGAACTCAAAATTGACACCTCTATGAGTTTTGGCAATCTTGCCCGTGCGTTCAAATATCAGAGCCTGCGCTGCATGAAAGGCGGCAAGGTAGGCACTGCGGCCAGCATCGTTGGTCAAGTTGACCGTGAGACTTGTCTGAGAACTTGTCAGACATTTCTGGGCCTTTTCCAAATACCGTGTGGCTTCTGGTGTCAAAGCTGCAAACCCTCGCGTCTGATTTCATGCATCAAAGGGCTGCGCTCATTGTATTGAGAAGCCCGATAGGGCATGGCGTGAATAAAAGCGCCAGTTGATTCTAGAATTTCCGTAGTTGCGTCTGCAATCTTGTCGGACTCTTCCCATCGGTTTGTATAGTCTTTCAAGAATACGGCAACGTCATAGTCGGAATCCGGACGGGCATCACCACGAGCGCGGGATCCGAATAGCACGACACGCTCTAGACGAACGCCATACATCTCATCAAGGGCGGCGCTGAACTGCTCAAGAACTGGGTCGATTGCTACCATGATGACCTCATGCCATATCCGGCGTCGAATATACAGCTCTGACAACATCAGTCTTGCCGAAAATGGACGCTAATTAGATGGTGGTGGGACAGCTATCTCCTGCACCTGCCTGCCGGGGCCGCTGTTGATCCCCTGCTGGATGTCGGCGCGGAGGGCTTCCAGCTTGGCGGCGCGGGGCGTCTCGCGATCCTCCAGGGGCCCGCAGCCCATCGCGGATCACCTCGCAGGCGTGGCGTAGCTACCCCGCTGCAGCTGGCCCTTGATGAACTGCTCGAAGTGCTCTACGATGACGCAGCTCGACGGCATGGCGACCTCCCTGCTGCCTGGGCTTGACACTACCAAAGATTGATAGCGGCGGCAACTGGATTCCGGGAAGACCCCTCCCCTTCCCGTTCCGACGGCTCCGCAGGGCGCCTCTTTTTGGGTAATTTCTTAAACTCTCGACAAACGGACACATTTTGTAGATAGTCTCCAAACCCGCCCCCCGGTTTGCAATGGGTCTGGGGCCATGCACAGGCGCGAACTCTCGACAAAACGATGAGCGAACCAGAAAGCCGCCGCCGTTGACAAAGATTGACAAGTCTTGCCAATTCTGGCAGCTTGAAGGTCTGAACTGGCTTAGAGGTGCTCGCCATGACGATGAATGTCAATCTCTCCCCCCACCTCGAAGCCATGGTCAAAGCCAAAGTCGCCTCGGGTCTTTACTCCTCCGCCAGTGAGGTCGTCCGCGAAGCACTTCGCCTGATGGAGCAGCAAGACCAGCTGCGCTCCCTGCAGCTGCAGCAGTTGCGCTCCGATATCCAAGAGGGTCTGGCCAGCGGGTCTCCCGTCCCCTGGAGCCCCGACGAGATCAAGCAGGACGGGCGCAAGCGCAAGGCCTCGCGCCATTGATCCGCCGAATGGACGACCCTCTGACGCGGGGCCGCAGCACATACAGGCAGTGGGTAGCCAATGAGTGTCGAATCGACTGCTCTGGAGAGGAACGACCAACGAGGCGCTATGGCTCTTCCAGATCGAAACTCTTGTCTGTGATGTCGCGGGAGCCGTGGATGATCCGCTCGATTCGCACACGCTCAGGCCGGGCGGGATAGGCCTCTGGTTGTTCGGCGATCCTCTGGCTATGGGCCAGCAGCTCACCGACAAAGCTGGCGGCCCGCTGCGGATTGTCCCTGGCGATGGAATCACCGATCTCCCGCAGGTCGATCTCGGCCTGGGGGGAGAGCTCACAGCGCATCAGCGGGTGCGCCCTGCTCGGCCCATTGCTGGTAGCAGGCCTGCAGATCGGCCGTCACCTCCTGCACGGGCCTGCCGGGGCCGCTGTTGATCCCCTGCTGAATGTCGGCGCGGAGGGCTTCCAGCTTCAGGGCCCGGAGCTTCTCGCGATCCTCCAGGGCGCGTAGCCCGTCGCGGATCACCTCGCTGGCGCTGGCGTAACGGCCCTGCTGCAGCTGCCCCTTGATGAACTGCACGAAATGCTCCCCGATGACATAGCTCGACGGCATGGTGGCCTCCCTGTTACCTGGTCTTGACCCTATCAAAGATTGATAGTGGCCGCAACCAGAATCCCGTCAGCGCTCCTCCCGAGGGCCTCCAAACGACAACTCTCGACAAAATGGTGAACGAGCCAAAAAACCGCCGCCGTTGTCAAAGATTGACAAGTCTTGTCAATTCTGGCAGCTTGAAAGTTTGAACTGGCCTAGAGGTGCTCGCCATGACGATGAATGTCAATCTCTCCCCCCAGCTCGAAGCCATGGTCAAAGCCAAGGTCGCCTCGGGTCTTTACACCTCCGCCAGTGAGGTCGTGCGCGAAGCCCTGCGCCTCATGGAGCAGCAAGACCAGCTGCGCTCTCTTCAGCTACAGCAGTTGCGCTCCGACATCCAGGAGGGTCTGGCCAGTGGCTCTCCCGTCCCCTGGAGCCCCGACGAGAACAAGCAGGACGGGCGCAAGCGCAAGGCCTCGCGCCATGCTTCCGCCCAGGGCGGGTAAGCCGTGGCGGTGATTGTTCTCCAGCCCCGCGCCAAAGCCGATCTGTCTGAAATCTGGGACTTCATCGCCGATGACAGCGACGATCAGGCCGATGCGTTCATTGACCTGATCGATCAGAAATTCCAGCTGCTGGCACAGCAAAGCGGGCTCGGGCGACGACGGGACGAGCTCGCCGAAGGCTTGCGCAGCTTTGCGGTGGGCCGATACGTCATCTTCTATCTGCCCATCTCAGGCGGCGTTCAGATCGTGCGGGGGCTGCATGGTGCCCGCGACATCGAAGCGGCATTCACAAAGCCGGTCGCCGATGAATGACTGACCGAAAACACTTCTCCGGCAGGGAATTTGAACGTCTCCTTGACGCCATCAAGGGCAGCCGCAACGAAACCCGCGACCGCTGTCTAGTCCTGTTGATGTTTCGGCATGGGCTCCGGGTCTCCGAGGCCTGCGGCCTGGTTCTGGAGCAGGTGGACATCGAGAGCCGGGTGTTGCACGTCGCTCGGCTCAAGGGGGGGCTCTCCACCACCCACCCGCTCCGGGGCGACGAGATCCGCGCCATCAAGGCCTGGCTGGTCGAGCGCTCACGGATGAAAGCGCCGGGGCGGTGGTTCTTCCTCAGTGAGCAGCGCAAGCCCCTGCACCGCTCTACCGTCAAGCTGACCCTGCGCAAATACGGCGAAAAGGCCAAGCTGTCGGTGGCCGTTCATCCCCACATGCTGCGCCAGGTCTGTGGCTTTGCCCATGCCGACAAGGGCGCGGACACCCGTTTGATCCAGGTCTATCTCGGGTACCGCAACATTCAGCACACCGTGCGCTACACAGCCACCAACCCAGCTCGGCTCGAGAAGTTGTGGAGGCAGTTCGCAAAACACAAGAGAAGCCCCGCCGAGAAGGCGGGGCGCTGCAGCGACTGCGCAGTGTCAAGGCTCAACCGATGGTGCTCAGCACTTCGGGCGTCTTGCCGGTCTTGATACGCTTCCTGAGCTTGCGGCTGTAGCCGAAAGCGGTACCGACGCCGAGTAGTGGGAGTGGCCCTGGAACTGTTTCAATCCCAGTACTCGTGGGTGTTATTTCCACATCATATATCCCCGAACCATCTGTAGAGTCGGTTATAGTAGCCAATACGTTGGTTATGGCTGCGACTTCGCTACATGTTGACTTGCTTAACGCACACTCCGGGTAAATGTCCGCAGAAGCTGTTATCGTCCAAACATTATTTAGAGTTTTATAGCCATGGTATCCAGAGGCGCTGATATGTATGTCAACTCTATACTTACCTGTCGTGCCGTGAACGTCATCTGAAAGCAGCAAATCGCCGGTGCTGACAAACACATCATTGATTGAGGGTGAGTATATAAAGGCCGCTTGGCTAACAGGGGTTTTAGATCCAGGATGCGCGACCAGCTCTAAAGAGTAGCTAATATTCAAAAGATCTCCAAGATTGGGGTTCGCAAAGATGTTATTGCTGATCGTTAATGTCTCTGCATTGGCTTGCGAAGCTGAACCCAAGACACCAGCTGCTACGAATGCGGCACCCACCAGGACCATGGGAAGTGCTTCAGCTGGTCTTCTGATAACCGAAGGCAGAACGGCACGCATGTCAACAGTCTTTCGGTTTAGCTCACCACCCTACAACATATTGTGGGGGGGGTTGGGTGAGGTGTCGACTGACACGATGCGACAAGGTGATGCGGATGCGATGCACCTACGCGCCCCTGGCTTCGGCGATGCGCTGCCGCCGTAAGCAACCCGCCCCTGTGGTGGTGGCTGCGCACAGGCCTCTACCGCTCGGCGTGCCTGCGGCTACATGGTGCGGGTCGCCTCAAGGGCTTCGCAAGTCCGCCTGTTATTCGTTGGCTCGGCTGCGCCTCGCGTTCTGGGCGTGGCGGCCCCTTGACCCCAACCGAAGGGGTTTTGGGTCCTTTGCTGCGCCCGTCATGGCGACTGCAGTCCGCCGCTCCGCTGTGGAGCGCTCCGTTTCTCGCTCCCTCCGCGATGCGGTTGTCCGGGAGTTCCTGCCTCTGGCCGATGCTCTGGCCCGCCGCTTTCAGCGGCGCTTCCCCGTTCTGATCGAGCTCGACGACGCCCGCCAGGTGGCCCGCTTTGAGCTCATCCGCGCCGCCGCCTGCCTCAAGCCGAGATGCTGCACCTCGACGGCCTACCTGAAGCTGCGTATGCAGGGAGCCCTGCAGCACTACCTGCGCGATCACGGTCGCCTGGTGCGGGTCTCCCGTCGTGAGCGCGAGAAAGGCATTCACCCCTGGGGGCATCAGAGCCTCGATGCAGTCGGCCCCGACGAAAGGCCGCTGCTGGACACCCTCGCCTCGCCAGAGAGCGAAGCGCCGGTCTTCGAGGGCTCAGAGGTTGCCGCCGAGGCCCTGCTGGAGAGGATTTCGGCGAACGAAGCCGCGATCCTGCGCCTGCGGGTGCTGGAGAGCCGCTCGCTCAGAAGCATCGCTGCGGAGCTGGGGGTCAGCACCATGACCGTCAGCCGCCACGAGAAAGCCGCCCTGGCGGCGCCGCAGGAGCAGCTGGCTTTGAGCGGCAGCGGCGCCGGGCAACCGGCCCCAAACAGCCCCCTGCGGATGAGGAAGGTAGGGCCTTAGCCGCTGACGAGGGCCAGGGCGGTCTTCATCGGCAGGAACAGGCTCTGCGGACGACTCACCAGCGGTTGAAACTGGTGGTCGCGGTAGAAGGCCGCAGCGGGCTCATCAATGGCATCGGCAATGGCATCGGCGCAAATCGCGTCGGCACCGACCGGCGCTTTGGCCACGCGACTGATGGCGTCATAAAGCAGCAGGCTGCCGACCCCTGCCCCTCGGAAAGCCAAGTCTCTCCCCATCCAGCCAATCAAGACGACGGGCACGCTGGGATAGCGGGGCAGTTTCTTGGCCAGTTCCGGGGCAACATCGTTCAGTGGGATGCTGTGGGCCGAAAGCGTGTAGAAGCCCGCGACCTTGGCGGTGCTGCGCTCGATCAGGACATAGCAGGCGGCGTACTTGCGCTTGACGTCCTGCGAAACCGTCTCGCGCAAGTAAAGGTCAACACGGTCATTGCCGCTGAGGAAGGCAGCCCGTGCGTGCTTGGCGAGGGCTTCTGAAACGAAGCGCGTCATCGCGCCTCAACATTCTCCAGATGCAGACGCTTGGCGTGCTTCAGGGCAGCGTTCGGAGCCGGTGGCTGGATCAGGGCTTCGGCAAAACGCCGTTGATCCTCAGCGGACAAGCGGAGGATGGATTGCTCCTCAATGGCGCGCTGGGCGGCATCATGGGCGGCGCTGACGACGAAATCCGTGAGGCTGCGCCCTTGCAGTTCCGCCGCCCGCTTCAGCGTGGCATAGACGCTTGCAGGTAGGCGTGCTTCGAGGCGTGAGGTTGGTTCTGTGGCCATGAAGGCTCTCCCTAAGGAGATTTTACGGCAGACTGCCGTAATAAATCAACGGGGGCTTGGGCGGAATCTGGGCGGTGGTGGCCCGTCAACCCCCTGCCCGCTCCGTTCACCCCACGCCCAGAGACCCGTGTCGGTGGGCTTTCAGCACGGAGGTTCCTACTGCTGGTCCCGTGCGCCCTGCAGGACGTGGATGACCTCGATCTGCTCCGGCTGCAGGCGGTAAAAAATCAGATCTTCGCCATGGACGCAGCGGCGAATCCCGAAGCGCTCGTAGCGCGGCACCAATGGGTAGGCCCCGGGGGTGTCGGCCAGGGCCAGGCAGCGATCCAGTAGCTCCTCGACGAAGCTGAGCGCCCGGGTGGGGTTGTCGGCTTCGATATAGCGGCGAATGGCAAGCAGATCGGCCTTCGCCGCCGCCGTGATCACCACCTTCATGCGGCAGGAGCGCTCTCAGCGGCTGCGTCACGCAGCTCTCGGCGCACCGCCTCAATCTCCTGCACCCGCCCCGCCTCGGCGTCGGCCAGGCCCAGGGCAATGGCCCCGTCGAGCCGCTCCAGACGGCGCTCCCGCTCCATCAGGCCGCGCATGGCCTCGCGGATGATCTCGCTGTTGGAGCCATAGAGGCCGGATTCCACCTTCTGACGGATGAAACTGGCCATTTCCGGCGGCAGAGTGATGGAAAGCTTTTCAGCAGATTGCATCGCAAGTCTCCGCTACTGGCTGGCATTGGAGCATAGAGTAGCAGAAAATACTACTAAGCGCTGTTCGCTCCTGCATGCGTGGGCCCGCCTTCGAGACGATCCACCAATGGCCGTCGCAGGCTGACCAGAATTGCCCAATGGCATCGAAGGCCCCATCACGGGCGGCCTCTTCTGAAGCAACTCATGTAGCCCGGCATCGGCTCGTTTTGCCATCTATTGAATAACCGCCAGGTCACTCCACCACCTCCCCCGCCCGCAGCCGCAGCGCCCAGGCATCGAAAAAGG
>JBBASD010000094.1:0-6996 GCA_040399485.1 Cyanobium sp.
ATTGCAGCTGAATATGGATTTGCAATCACCCTGCAGCAACTCAACTTTTTTTCGACGCGACTCAGCTCCGACCATTGGATCTGGGCAGACAAAAATGACGCCTGGCGCGAGGATTTTTTCTCTGGCAAGCGCCAACTGGACCTGTTGACGGCATGATCAACCAATTGACGTTGTTCTAGTTGCTCTCCTGGCTCACCCCCACTCCTCGGCAAACACCCGCCGCACGATTTCGGTCACTTCGGCGGCCATGCGGGCGTCATGGCGCACGCCGGCGCCAGGGGCCGTGGGGATGCGCAGGGTCAGGGCAAAGCTGCGCTGCCGTGGTGGGTCGCTGCGCTGGTCGACGAACTGGGCAAAGGCGGCGTAGGTAAGGGCGTCTATCTCTGGATCTGCCGTTTCGGCGCCGTAGCCCAGCTTGGAGAGGATCACGGGGCTTTCCACCGCATCAACCAGGCCCAGGTGGTCCAGGGCCGCATCGATGTAGCGGGCGCTGTCGTGGCCCAAGCCCTCCACCACGGTTCTGAGGCTGGTCCACTGGGCGCCGGCCAGGCGTTGATCGGGCCCCAGCTGGCGATGCCAGCCCACCAGGGTCAGCAGTCGCACCAGATCGGCGGCGCTCACCAGGTTGCGAGTGCGGGGCGGTTCGCGGTAACCCACCAGCACCCCCGCCGGACCAAACAGGACGCCGTTCTGGATAGAGCTGGGAGTTCCGTAACGGCCCATCAGCACCAGGCTTGGGTTGGCCGTCAGCTGGCGCAGCCATTGCTGCACGTTCTCCTCTCCCGGATTCACCAGGGTCTTGAACAGGGCCCCCAGGGCATTGGAGTGGCCTGGAGACTGGGCGTCCTTTTCGTAGCTGACCATCTGGCGAAACAGATCGCCAAACCCTTCGCCTCCGGCCACTAATCCCGCCCCACCGGCTGCCACTTCCACTTCCACTTCCACTTCCGCGCCCGCTCCGCTCCTTTCCCCCGGCCCAATCAGGCAGTCGCCAATGGGGGTCATGGGACTGCGGCGGTTGGCCTGGCAGAGCACATGCAAAGCCGCGGCGATTTTGGTGGCACTCCAAAACTGCACATTGACACCGTCGGCCTGGCGGCCGTACCAGCGCACCCGCAGGGGTTGATCAGCGCTGAAGCTGCCGATGGCAACGCAAGCCTGGGCCACCTCCTCGCTGAGAAACTCCAGCCCGCCAAGACCATCTTGTCCCGACAAAATCGCTGGCGCCTGACCCCGGGGGGGATAACTGCCAAAGCCGGGACTCGGCGCCGGATAGGGCACTAAACATTGAGGGACCTGCTCAAGGTGGCGGGGATACGTCGGTACCAACGCGGCGAAAGGCGAACCGGCCAGCCCCCGATCCAGCAGAGGCAGGTGGTCGTCACTGGCCAGGCCTTGCGCCTGCAGCTCCTCGCCCTGCCGCCTCAACTGCCGATAGAAGCTGGTGGGAGCCGGGCCAGGGCGGGCCAGGGCGGCGCTTAGGGCTGCCCTGGTGCGAACGCCGATGATGCCGTCGGGCTGCAGCCGGGCCCGCCGTTGGAAATCCCTGGTCGCCAGGGAGGATTCCCTGTTGTCCGCTGCCGTGATCGGGCCGGCCAGAAAACCCAGCTCGGCCAGTTGCCTTTGCTGTTCGAGTTGCAGCGGCGCCGATGGGGGTAGCGGCGATGGGGAGGGCGCTGAAGGGGAGGGCGCTGAAGCGGCCATTGGCTAGGCGGCCCTGCTGGCGGCCAGCGGTGGCTGTTCGCTGCCACGGCGCTCGACTTGCAGGGCCAGTTCATCGAGGTCGGAAGACTCCAGGGGCAGGTCGAACCAAAAGGTGGTGCCCACTCCGGGTTCGCTGGCCATCTGAATCCGGGTGCCGTGTTTGTCGAGAATTCCCCGCACAATGGCCAGGCCCAGGCCGGTGCCAGCCTCGGTGTGGACGGCATTTTCGACCCGGAAAAACCGTTCGAAGATTCGCTCCTGGTCGGCCGGGGAGATGCCATAACCGGTGTCGGCAATCTCAACGCGAAGCCGGGGCAGGGGGGAAGTGAGCAGGCAACTCGGCCCCTGCAAGCGAGCTTGGGCGTCGGGCAAAGGACAGAGATCTGGCCAGGGGTAGGCCCGCAGCGTCAGCTGACCGCCGCTGGGCGTGAACTTGAGGGCATTGCCGACCAGGTTGTCGAGCACCTGTAACAGCAGGTCCCAGTTGCCAAGCACCCGCGGTAGGTCGTCGTCGCTCTGGCAGGCCAATTTCACCCCCCGTTCCCGGGCATTGAGGCGGTAGGTGCGCAGGGTTTGTTCGATGGCCGAGCCGAATTCGATCGATTCCAGTGGACAGACCCGTTCCGATTCCAGCCGGGAGAGGTCGAGCACATCATTGACCAAGCGGGTGAGGCGATCGGTTTCGGCGTTGGCAATGCCCAGAAATTCAGTTTTCTGTTCTTCGCTGAGGCTGTCCGCGCAGTCGTGCAAGGTTTCGACATAGCTCTTGATGTTGGACAAGGGTGTGCGCAACTCGTGGGAGACGTTGCTGATGAAACGGCTCTGGGCTGCGTTCAACTCCACCTCGCGGGTCAGGTCCTGGATGGTCATGGCGATGCCCTTGAGGCTTTCACCGCTGGCATCCCGCACTGATTGCAGCACGATCCGCAGGGTGCGGGCCGGTTCGCCGAAGCTGCAGCGCACATCAGTGCTGTCCTTTTCGCCCTCCATGAGCGCCAGCAGGGGCCCATGCAGTTCCATGGCCAGCACATCCGGCAGGGCGTTGGTCAGTTCGTTGCCTTCCAGGGTGCGGCCCTCCCAGCGGAACAATCGCCGGGAGGTTGGGTTGGCCAAGACGATTTGACCCTCCGCATCCAGCAGCACCGCTCCATCAGCCATCGTGGCGATCAAGGATTGCTGCTTGCTTTCGGCGGCGGTCAGCTCCTCGATGTTGGCAGCTTTGTAATCCTCCAGTTGGGACGCCATCGTGTTGAAACCCTCCAGCAGTTCCCCCAGTTCGCCACCCACTGGCAAATCGATGCGGGTGTTGAAGTTGCCGCCGGCGATTGAGCGCACCCCCCGCAATAAATCCTTGAGCGGTTGGGTGATGGTCAGGGCATTGATCACCGAGCCCAGCATCACCAAAACCCAGATCGAAATGAACACCGCAACGGTGACCTCGCGGGTGAGGGCAGCACTGGCCAGCAGGGTTTCGTTGGGGTTGATGCCCAGGGCGACTACACCCAAGTAGTGGTCGTCGCTGACGATCGGTACGAACACATCGGTCACCTGGCCATCGGGCGTCAGGTGCTGGCGGATCAGGGGATTGTCGGGTCGCTTCTGCAGGTCGGCGGGAAGCTCAAGGCGGCGGCTGAGCAGTTGATCGCCGGGGCCGCCGGCCCCCCCCGAACCCATGGGTATGCCCAGGTAGAGGAGGCCGTCGGCATCGGCGAAGAAGATGTAACGCAGGCTGCGGCTGGTGCGCCAGAACTGTTCGGTGACGACCGCCAGCTGCCGGTCATCGCCCTGGGCCACCAGCGGCGTGACATTGGCCGATAGCAGCAACCCAAGGTCGCGGGCATAACGGGTGTCGCTAAGTCGGGCATCGCGCTGAATGCCGTTGAGGGCAAAAAAGGTGATGCCCGTCATCAGCAGGCTGACCACCAAAGTGCCCACCGCCAGCAATTTTGTCTGGAGGCTGAATTCGGCCCACCAACGGCCCAGCCAGGCGATCCAAGCCGGGGTGGGGCTGGTGGCGCCAGCGGGTCCAGCGGCAGTTGTCATTGCGGCTCACCACCCTGGTGGCACCGCACTTGGTGGCCGATGTCGCGCCGGTAAGTGAGGCCGTCAAAATGCACTTGGGCCAGTCCCCCGTAGGCCCGCTCAAAGGCCCCATCAAAGTCGGATGCCTGGGCAACCACCGCCAACACCCGCCCACCGGCGGTTACCAGCTCGCCGTTGCTGTGCCGCCGGCTGCCCGCATGGAACAACTGCAGGTCGTCGGCCGCAACCAGGCTGCTGCGGATGGGGTCACCGGTACGCACCGATCCAGGGTAGCCCTGGGCGGCGGCGATCACACAGACACTGCAACCGGGGTGAATGGTCAGAATCGGAGCCGTGTCGAGCCGGCCGAGGGCACAGGCCAGCAGCACCGCCGCCAGTTCGGGGCCCAGCAGGGGCATCAGGGTTTCACATTCGGGATCACCAAAACGGCAGTTGAATTCGATCACCCGGGCCCCCTTGGCGGTGAGCATCAATCCGGCGTAGATCACCCCCCTGTAGTCAATGCCCCGGGCCCGGAGAGCCTTCAAGATCGGTTCCAGCACAAGCAGGCGGGTCGCTTCAAGCCCTGCCGCATCCAGCAGCGGGGCCGGGGCGTAGGCCCCCATGCCCCCGGTGTTGGGGCCCGTATCCCCCTCGCCGATGCGTTTGTGGTCCTGGGCCGGCGGCAGCAGCACCAGCCGCTGGCCGTCAGTAAGCGCAAACACCGAAACCTCCGGCCCCTCAAGCCGTTCTTCCAGCACCAAGGAGGTCCCCGCTGTGCCGAAACGCCCCGCGAAGATCTCATCGATGGCCGATCGGGTTTCCTCCAGGCTGGCTGCCACGGTTACGCCCTTGCCAGCGGCGAGGCCATCGGCCTTGACGACCAGGGGGGTGCCTTGGGACTCGAGCACCGCCAGGGCTTGCTCGCGATCGCTGCAACTCCAGTGACTAGCTGTGGCGACGCCGGCTTCGGCCATCAGTTCTTTGGCCCAGGCCTTGCTTGCTTCCAACAAAGCGCCGTCGGCTCCGGGACCAAAAACCGCCAGCCCTGCCTGCCGCAAACGGTCGGCCAGACCGGCCGCCAAGGGGGCCTCCGGGCCCACCACCACCAGGTCTACCTGGTGGCTGAGGGCGGCCTCCTCGAGGGCATCGCCATCGTTTTCGGCAATCGCCAGCGGCTGGCAGCCCGCGACGCTGGCCGTGCCCCCATTGCCCGGAGCCACCCACACCCGCTCCACCCCGGGACAGCGGGCCAGGGCCCAGCCCAGGGCATTTTCACGGCCGCCGCCGCCCACCACCAGAATCCGCCGGGGACAGCTGCCAGAGGAATGGGAATCAGTCGCAACCGAAGGCAGCATGGCGGGGCGGGGCGGGGTGGGCTGCGGGACGCCCGATAGGTTGGTACGGGCGTTGTGCGTCGCCATCACCCTGCCATTTTCCTTGACCGAGGCCCCCACCGTGGCCAAGTGCTTCACCGCCGCCCTGCAGGTGCTGTTGGTTGGGGCGGCGATTCCCCTGCTGCTGGCCCGAACCGTCTGGGCCCAGTCCCTGGTTGAGCCGCTGCTGCAGGCCCCGCCAGCGGCCCAGGCGCCTGGGCCGCCGGCTGTGGCGCCGATCGAAGCGGCCACTTTTGCCGCTTTGCTGCGCAAGGGCACCCTGGGGGAGCTGGACGTTGCCTGCGCCCAAGTGATGGCCGTAGAGGATCGCCCCCGGTTGCGCCAATTGCAGCAGCGTTTGCTGGAGGTCGTGCCCTTGCCCCAGTCCCTAGATGAGGTGTTGGCCAACGCCGATGTGCTGATCCGCTGCCGGGCCCCCCAGGCGGCTTTATCGGTCCTGGACCGTTACGGCCCAGGACCTGGCCCCGGTCGGGTGCAATGGCTGCTGATGCAGTGGCGGGCTGCCAGCGGGGCCCTTGACCATCGCCGCGCCGCCTTGGCCCTGGAGCGCCTCACTGCCAACCAGCCCGCCAGTCTCGCTGCCCTGGCCCTGCCGTTGCAGCGCCGGCCCGATGGCACGGTGGTAACCCGCCCGGCCCTGGACGTGCTGGCGGGCCATCTCGAGTCCCGGGGATTTCACCAGAGCGCGGCGGCGATGCTTTTGGCCGCTGCGACTCCGGGCCGCCCCCGGGCAGAGCGCGTGCAACAGGCGGTGGCCCTGCTGAAGGACCTGCCGCCCGTGCAGCGCGAGGAGCTGTTGGAGTCGGCTCTCAACGAGGCGGCTGCTGCGGGGGCCTGGGGGTTGGTGACCGAATTGTTGCAGGCCCAGGCCGCCCTGCCCGGTAGCCGGGGACGGGAACGGCTGCTGCGACTCAGTCCGCGGCTGGATGACGCCTACGGTGAGTGGTGGTTGCGACGCTGGAATCCGGCCGATCCCCGCGTTCAGGAGCTGGAGCGCCAGCTGCGTGCACCCGATCCCCCCCTTGATACCCGAGAGGCTCCACCGGCGCCTCTGTCGCCTTCGCGGCAGGGTTCGCCAGCCGCCTCCCCCTGATGCCATGACTGTCGTGATTCCCGGACTTCTCCTGCACGAAGGCAAGGCCAAGCGGGTCCATGCCACTGACCATCCTGATCTCCTGGCAGTGGATTTCAAGGATGACGCCACCGCCTTCAACGCCGAGAAGCGGGCCAGCCTGGCGGGCAAGGGGTTGATGAACTGCCGCATATCGGCATTGGTGTTCGAATACCTCAAAGATCGGGGGGTGCCAACCCATTACCTGGGGGTGCAGAACGGTCATTGGATGGTGGTGCGCTCCGTCAAGATCATTCCGATTGAGGTGGTGGTGCGCAACATCGCCGCCGGTTCCCTCTGCCGGCAAATGCCGATCGCGCCGGCAACCCCTTTGGAGCCGCCCCTGCTGGACCTGTACTACAAGGATGACGGCCTGGGGGATCCGTTGTTGACCGAAGCCCGCCTCGAACGGCTAAAACTTCTTGCCCCTGGCCAGCGTCAGCAACTGGAAGCCCTGGCCATGCAGGTGAACCGGGAATTGAGGGCTCTTTTCGGATCGGTGGATCTGGAACTGGTGGATTTCAAGATCGAACTCGGGTTCACCAGCGACAACCGCCTGGTGGTGGCCGATGAGATCAGCCCTGACACCTGCCGCCTCTGGGACCGGCGGGTTGGGGAGGGTAACGACCGCATTTTGGACAAGGATCGTTTCCGCCAGGACCTCGGCGGAGTGGTCGAAGCCTACGGGGAGGTACTCAAACGGGTCGAGGGGGTCTGTCCGGAACCCCTGGTTTATCGGTAAGGTCAGCCGGACTCGCGGCC
>JBBASD010000094.1:7096-9673 GCA_040399485.1 Cyanobium sp.
GCCACACCGCCCGCCGCCACCAATGAACCACGGGTGTTGCTCAGCCAGGTGGTCATCGAAGGCTTGGCGGGTCATCCCGAGCGCCAGCGACTCGAGCGCTCGATCTATGAATCCCTGACCATTTCGGGTGGCACCGAGGTCACCCGCAGCGAACTGCGCAAGGACCTGGCGGCGATCTATGCCACCGGCTGGTTCTCCGATGTGCGCATGCAGCCCCTCGACACTTCCGTGGGCGTGAAGCTGGTGATCAAGGTGGTGCCTAATCCGGTGCTGCGCAAGGTGAGCCTGGATCCGCCGGATGTGAAGCTGCCTGCCACTTTGGTTAAGGACACGTTTGCGCCAGATTACGATCGGACCATTAATCTCAATACCCTAAAGAATCGCCTGCAGGATTTACAGAAATGGTATGCCGATCAGGGCTATTCCCTTGCCCGGGTCACCGGGCCCACCCGGGTGAGTCCTGAGGGAGAAATTGTGCTGGCGGTCCGCCAGGGCCTGGTTGAAGACGTTGAGGTCCAGTTCCTGAATAAGGAGGGTGCCAGTACCAACGACAAGGGCGAACCGATCAAGGGCAAAACCAAGCCCTGGGTAATCCGTCGCGAAATATCCCTGAAATCAGGTGAGCTCTTTAACCGCCGCCAGCTGGAGGACGACCTCAAACGCCTCTACGGAACGGGGCTTTTCAGCGATGTCAAGGTAACCCTTAAGCCCATGCCCAATGATCCGGGTAGGGTCACGGTGCAAATAGGCGTGGTCGAACAGTCGACTGGTTCGCTATCCGGCGGTTTGGGCTATAGCCAGAGTCAGGGGGTGTTCGGGCAAGTACAAATTCAGGATAGTAATTTCCGGGGTCGCGCCTGGGATGTCGCCACCAGCTTTACCTATGGTCAGTTCGGTGGACTAGCCGATATCACCTTCACAGACCCCTGGATCAAAGGTGATCCCTTCCGCACCGCCTTCCGGGTCAAGGCTTTTGTCAGCCGTGATGTACCCCAGATTTTTCAAAGTCGCGATAACGGCAACATTTATACCGCCTCAGACTTCTACGAAGCCCCAGGCTCTTCGGTTGCTTATAATATAAATTCTGATAATAATCCCCTGGGCAAGACAATTGATTCAGTGCAGTCTGCCGAGTCAGAGGATTCTAACAGTAGTTGGTTTGATTACAATGGCAATTCAGTAGTTATTCAGCGTGTAGGCGGCAATCTTCAGTTCGTGCGTCCCCTTAATGGCGGCAATCCCTTCAAGCGGGCCCCCTGGAATGTGGTGGTTGGACTCAGCGCCCAGCAGGTGACCCCGATGAACTATTCGGGCTCGATCCAGCCCTATGGCGTGGCTGCTGATAACTTCAACGGCAATGGCGGCCAAGTGCCAATTAATTCGGTGATCTGCGTCAGTTACAACTGCGCCGATCACAACCAATTACTGGGTGTGCGTCTGGCGACAACAATGAATACCCTCAATGATCCCCGTAATCCCACCCAGGGCAATTTCTTCAGTTTCGGCACCGAACAATTCATCTCCGTCGGTCCTGATTCCCCCAGCTTCAACCGACTGCGTGCCAGCTTCACTCACTACATACCGGTGAAATGGCTCAAGTTCTACAAGGGTTGTCGTGTCAAGCCCGGCGAAACGGAAGATTGCAAGCAGGCACTCGCTTTCCAAGCCACTGCCGGAACCAACATAGGCTCCTTGCCCCCCTATGAGGCCTTTTGCATGGGTGGCGGTAATTCGGTGCGCGGTTTCTACGATTGTGACCTTGGCGTCGGTCGCAGCTTCGGGGAAGCCACGATTGAGTATCGCTTTCCCCTGCTCAAGATTGTCAGTGGTGAATTGTTCGTTGATGGCGGCAGCGCCTTTGGCAGTCAGGACAATGTGCCTGGTCAACCGGGCCCCTTGCTTGGCAAGCCTGGCCAAGGATTTTCAGTGGGCACCGGCGTGATTATCACCACTCCGGTTGGACCCCTGCGTCTGGAGGTGGCCAGCCAGGACTTCACTGGCCTGTGGCGCTTCAATCTCGGCGTGGGCTGGAAGTTCTAGTGACAATTTGGCCTTGCGATTACAACCACGCCTGGACCCTCGCCAGGGCCATCGAACGTTCTGGTGTTGGTTTGCATAGTGGCCAGACCAGTCGCGTGCGGCTCCAGCCGAGTGAGCAATCGGGTTACTGGGTTGGTTGGTTGGACGATCCTGCCTTGCCCCTGCACAGGCTTGGGCCCGGGTGTGTCGCCGATACCAGGTTGTGCACGGCCTTGGCCTTGGGTCAGCGCCGTCTGGCCACGGTCGAACATCTGCTGGCCGCCCTGGCCGGTTGCGGTGTCAGCCAGGCCGAGCTGTGGGTTGAGGGGGAAGAGGTGCCCCTTTTGGATGGGTCGGCCCTGCCCTGGGTGCAGGCCATCGGCGAATCGGGATTGCGCAACTGCGGCATTCGCCAGGTTCCCGCTCTGCCGGCTGATCCCCTGCTGATTCACCAAGGCACTGCCTTTGTGTTGGCCCAACCCGCCGACAGCCTGCGACTGTCGGCCGCCGTGGACTACCCCCAGCCAGCCATCGGTCGACAGTTCTTCAGCCTCGAAC
>JBBASD010000095.1:0-9512 GCA_040399485.1 Cyanobium sp.
GGCACCTTATGTGGCCCGCCGAATCACTGCTAGGGGCCTAACAAGTGCTGGCCGTTTGCCAGCAACAATCACACGAACAATCACACGCAGGAATTCAATGGACCACATCTTGTATTGGAATAACGTCGCGATCGAAGCAAACAAGCGCGACTTCAGCAACGTACCTGGCACCAACAAGCCAAGTCCGGAACAAGGCGGGCCCACGCTTAGCTCCCGTGCGCTGGCGATTGTGCACTTGGCCATGTACGACGCCCACGCCGGCGTAGTGAACAACCCGGCAGTGCTGCCGCGTTACCTCAACCCTGCCCCTGCTTTGCTACCCGGTGCCACGAACGCCGCCGCGGCGGTGGCCGCAGCCGCCCACGACTGTTTGAGTGCGCTGTTTCCGCGCCAAAAGCCGCACTTTGACGCTGCCCATGCGGCGGCTGGGCTCTCAGAGCCCGGATTGGCGAAGAGTCACGAGTTCGGACAGGCCGTGGCAAGGGCGATATTGATGGACAGGGCTGGCGACCCCGGCGCCAGTGATGATGGCTATGCGGCATCAATGCAACCTGGCAGACATCGACCCGATCCCGCCAATCCTACCCAGGGCTTTCACGCGCCGTTCTATGGCGCCCGCTCCAAGTGCTTTGCGGTGAGTAAGCGGCACGAACTCGACTCCCCGTCCACACTCACGGCCGCAGAGCACAACCAAGCCCACAAGCAGGTGCGGGGCAAGGGCATCGCTCCCGAATTGATGGGCACGTTGACGACAAACTCCATCAAGCGCACGGTCGACGAATACGTTGTCGGGCTCTATTGGTCCTACGATGGATCGCGCGAACTGGGCACGCCGCCACGGTTATACAACCAGATCGTGCGCGAGATTGCCGTGCTCAAAGCCAATAGTGTGGATGACAACGCACGCCTGTTCGCATTCGTAAATGCCGCCATGGGTGACGCGGGCATTCTCGCCTGGGACCAGAAATACATCCATGATTTTTGGCGCCCCGTGCTGGGAATCCGCGAACACGATCCATCCATGGGTCCAGCCGCCCCCACAGCCAAAGATGACATCGAGAACGATTGCGACCCCGCGTGGCTGCCTCTAGGGGCACCAGCTAGCAACAGCAACCTGCCGGCGACGGACACGACCCCCGCCCGGTCCGAGCGAAACTTCACGCCTCCCTTCCCGGCATACCCGTCTGGTCACGCCACTTTTGGGGCAGCGGCATTTCAAATCGTACGGCTGTTCTATCTAGGCGCCACTCAAGCAAAGAAGCTCTTGCCCGACACCGTGTACCAAGGCCCTTTCGTCTCCGACGAACTCAACGGGATCACGCGGGACAACACCGGCTGCATTCGACCTCGGCATCTGCGAAAATTTGACGACGGCCTAATGCAAATGATCAAGGCCAATGGCTTTTCGCGGATCTGGCTGGGCGTGCATTGGTCGTTCGATGCGTTTGCACTAAAGGACGAAGAACCCGACCTTTCACGCAATCACGACGGCGACTTCAAGCACAACATCGGTGGCGTGCCCTTGGGCCTCAAGATTGCAGAAGACATCTTTGCGGCCGGCAGCGAAAAGGCGCCCGCCAAATCGTCGGTTGGCCCACGCCCCTAACACCCGCAAGCACCAACCCTGGGCGCCGCACGCTCCTAGACTGGGTTCCTCCACTTGTTTGCCCTGCATGACCGCAACTCTTCATGCCCCCATCGCCCCCGGCACCGACCTGCGGGAGGCGTTCCGCACCACCTACGAAAACCGCTACACCTGGGAGCCGGGCTTCGGCGGCTACGGCGGTCGCTGCGTCTGGCAGCAGGGCGATCGCAGCGTCGAGGGCACCTTCTCTGTGGGCGCCGATCTCAAGGCCACGGTGGAGGGGGTGGAAGATGAAGAGGTCAAAAAGGCCATCGCCTCCCAGCTTTGGGAAGTGGCGATCCACCGGGTGCGCCGCAGCTTCGAGCAAACCCATGGCGAAAACACCTTCACTGCCGGTGACACCGATGCGGTGGGCACCGAGGTGATTGTGGGCGGCAAGAATGCCGGCGATCGTTATCGCATCAAGGACAATGTCGTAACGATGGTCCATCGCCACATCCACGGCACCGTGGTGACGATCTTCACCCTCAGCACCACCGACACCGGATCCGGCTACCTCAGCCACACCTACACCAGTAGCTACAGCGATCCGGCCACTGGCGAGGCCAAAGGCGGCACCAGCAGCTTCACCGACACCTTCACCCCCCTGACACCAGCGGGGCCTTGGGTGCTGGCTGAGCGGGTGGTGACCAGCGATACCGATGGGACGGCAGCAGACTCAAGTAGTCAGACTTTCCGGTTCGAAGATCTGGCCCCGCTCACCTGAAACCCACCGAGTTGGAGAGCGAATAAAAAAGGGTCGAGTCAGGAACAAAAAGACTTCCAGACTCGACCCAGCCACCCCCTATCAGTCTTGGATGGCCTGCACACTCTTGAGCCTTTCGTTGAGCTGCACGGCCATCGACTGGCGGCCCACGGCCAGCACCTTGAGGGTGTCTTCATGCATGCGCAGCTGGGCGTCGGCCACCTGCATGCCCCGCACCAGCTCCTTCATGTCGTCCGGCAGGCTGTTGAGGTCATACCGCTTGCCTTCGAAGGTGAGCACCGGCGGCGCCTGATTGGGGGTTTCCATGCCAGTAGTGAGTTTGCCGGCCCACAGTAGGGGCAGGGCAGGGTGGTACCTGCGGCTTCAGGCTTCAACCCTGATCAGTTGCCGCAGGCACAATTCCCGGTAGCGCCCCCCCCGGGCCATCAATACGTCGTGGCTGCCCACCTCGACGATGCGTCCCGCCTCCAGCACCACGATCTGGTCGGCTTCCTGCACCGTGGCCAAGCGGTGGGCGATGACTAGAACCGTGCGGCCCTGCATGGCCCGCCGCAGGCCCCGCTGCACCGCCTCCTCCGATTCCGCATCCAGGGCGCTCGTGGCCTCATCCAGCAGCAGCACGGCCGGATTGCCCAGCACGGCCCGGGCGATGGCCAGCCGCTGCAGCTGCCCGCCGGAGAAATTGCTGCCCCGTTCTTCAATGCGGCCGTCATACCCCCCGGGCAGGGCCTCGATGAAATCGGCGGCATTGGCCAGGCGCGCCGCCGCCACAATTTGCTCCCTGCTGGCAGGCCGGCCAAAGGCGATCGCCTCCGCCACCGTGCCGGAGAAGACACTGCTTTGCTGGGGCACCAGCGCCACGGCCCGGCGCAGGTCCCGGGCCCGCAGCTCCGCCAGATCGGCGCCATCCAGCAGCACCCTGCCCCGCTGGGCGGTGTTGAAGCGCAGCAGCAGCGAGAACAGGGTGCTTTTGCCGGCGCCGGAAGGCCCCACCAGGGCTACCACCTGGCCCGGTTTGATCGCCAGATCGAGCTGGTGCAGCACCGGGCGGTCGGGGTCATAGCCAAAGCTGACCCCGTCCAAGCGCAGGGCCCCCTGCACAGGTCCCAGGGGCAGGGCGCCGGGATGGTCGGGCGGTTCGATCGGCTCGGCTTCGATCGCCCGCAAGCGCCCCAGGGAGGCCTTGCCCTGCTGAAACTCGTTGAAGTTGGTGGTGAGGTGGGAGATCGGATCGATCAGCATCAGCAGGGCCGCCACAAAGCTGCTGAACCCCTGGCTGTTGAGACCCCCGGCCTGGATGCGGGCGGCCCCAATCAGCAGCACCGCCAATATGCCGCTGGCCTCAATGAAGCCCACCACCGGATGCTGGGCAGCCAGCAGCTTCAAGGTGCGATAGCGGGCATGGCGGTGTTGGTCAACTTCGCTGTCAAACCGCTGCTGCAGCCAGGGTTCGGCGGCAAAAGCGCGCACCAGGGGCAGGCCCGTGATCGCTTCCCCCAGCAGGGCGGCCAGATCGCTCACCTGTTTTTGGCTGCGTTCGGCGGCGGCCATCACCCGGGCGCCGAAGCCACTCACCAGCAGGGCCACCACGGGGGCCAGCAGCAGGGTGGCCAGGGCCAGGGGCCAGTCGAGCCAGAGCATGTAGCCCAGCACCACCAGCAATTGCAGGGCGCTGGGGGTGCTGTCCTGGATGGTTTTGTAGATGACATCACCGACCCGGTCGGCGTCTTCGGTGAGGCGGTAGGTGAGATCCCCGGCCGAGAGTTTTTCGAGGGCGCCGAAATCCAGCTGTTGCAGGCGGGCAAACAGCTGGCGGCGCAGATCCTGGCTGACCCGCAAGGCCGGATCCGCCAGCAGGGTGTCCTGGCCGAACTGGGCCAGCTTTTGCACCAAAAACACCGCCAGGGCCGCAGCCACGGTCTGCAGCACCTTGCGAAAATCCCCGGCGCCGATGGCCGGAATCAGCTGGCCCGCCAGCCAGGCCAGCAGCGGCCAGCAGGCCACGAACACCAGCATGCAAAGTCCGCCCGCCAGCAACCGGCGCCGATGGGGCTTCAGCAGCGGCCAGAGTCTGCGGAAGCCGGCCGGCGAGGGTGCGAGCATCGACAAACCCTACGGTCTCGCCCATGAAGCTCGATCAGTTCCTCAAGTACCAGGGGCTGGCAGAGAGCGGTGGCGAGGCCAAGCAGCGCATCCAGCGGGGCGATGTGCGGGTCAACGGCAGCATTGAGCTGCGGCGGGGCCGCCAACTGGCCGCGGGAGATTCGGTCGAAATCGACGGCCAGTGCCTCAGTGTGCCGCCAGGGGTCTGATCGCCCGGGCCACTGCCGCCCGGCGGTTTAGTTTGGCTTCCACAACAAAGGGGGTTTCGCTGGTGCGCAAGGCCGTGATTGCTGGCAATTGGAAGATGCACATGAATTGTGCGGAGGCCCGGGCCTTCGCCCAGTCCTTCCGGGGCCAAGTGGAAAACCTGCCCGAGGATCGGCAGGTGGTGATTGCCCCCCCCTACCTGGCGATTCCCACCCTGAGTGAGGCCCTGCGTGGCACTCCCGTGGCCATCGCCGCCCAGAACGTCCATTGGGACAAAAAAGGCGCCTATACCGGCATGGTTTCCGCCCCGATGTTGCTGGAGCACGGCGTCACCCACGCCATCGTCGGCCACAGCGAGCCCCGCAAGTACTACAGCGAAACCGACGAACAGATCAACCTGCGGGCCCGGACCGCCCAGATTTATGGCTTGATCCCGATTCTCTGTGTTGGTGAAAGCCTCGATCAACGCGAGGCCAGGGAAACCGAGCGCGTCATCCATCGTCAGGTGGAGCAGGGCCTTGAGGGCATCGCTCCCGACCGGCTGATCGTGGCCTACGAGCCCATCTGGGCGATCGGCACCGGCAAGAGCTGTGCCGCGGAAGAGGCCAATCGCATCTGTGGCCTGATCCGTGGCTGGGTTGGCGACCCTGACGTGATTGTTCAATACGGCGGTTCGGTCAATCCGGCCACCATCGACGACCTGATGGCCCAACCGGAAATCGATGGCGTTTTGGTGGGTGGCGCCTCCCTGGATCCGATCAGTTTTGGCCGCATCGTCAATTACCAGGTGCCGGTTGGAGTGGCTTGATCGCTAGATGGATTGATTGGTTAATTGATTGGCTAACTAATTGACATGTTAATTAACTTACTTTAACGATTGCTGTTTGCAGTTTTGTGAAAATTTGACAATATTGACTCTGTAAAAGGCAAAAGAGCTGCCAAAAAGTCAAGGTGAATCATTCAATGGAATGGATCTCAATAAAATGAGTACAGAGGCTATGACATCTACTTTTAATTTTCTTGCTTGCTTCAGCAAATTCTAGGACAATTATTAGCATCTTTGCTGGCGATTGCCCCCTTGATATCTGGACCCGTTCCTATGTGTTCGGAGGCAATATGCTGGTTGGGGTGGAAATCATCCACTTGCTGCGAAGTCTCGCTGGCATCGCTGGCGCCCATGGCTGCCCTTGGGCCCCGGCAGCTTGGAGTCTGAGCCGCCGTCTGCGGCGCCGCAGACGGGCCAGCACCCCCAAGGTTGCCAACCAGCAACAGCAAGGGCCGGATGTCCCCGGTGGCCCCACCTACTGTGGAACTCCCCTCAAGCTTGATCCAATTCCCTCTTCCCGCTCCACCACCAGCCCCAGCCCCAACCGGCAACCCCGTCGCCTGGGCACCCCCGCGGCAGCGGCGGCTCCCGCCGCCGGGCAGGTGGGGCGGCTTGCTGATGCCGGTCTTACCCCATCCCTTGGCGGCGAATCCGCCGACCCTCCCCTGCAGGGTCGCTCCGACAAGCTGATCATCCAGGCCCCGCAAGCGGCCTTGGCCGCTGATTTTGCCGCCCTGGGGCTCTCCGAGCCATTGGTGAAGGCGGTGGCGGCCAAGGGCTACCGAACCCCCTCGCCGATCCAACGCCAGTGCATTCCAGCGGTGCTGGAGGGCCGGGATGTGATGGCGGCGGCCCAGACCGGTACCGGTAAAACCGCCGGCTTCACTTTGCCGTTGCTAGAGCGCTTGCGCCATGGTCCCCCCGCCCGCGCCGGCGTGGTGCGGGCCCTGGTGTTGACACCGACCCGCGAGCTGGCCGCCCAGGTGGCCGAGAGTGTGGTGGCCTATGGCCGTTATCTCGAGCTGCGCAGCGATGTGGTGTTTGGTGGCGTCAGCCCCAATCCCCAGATCAGCCGCCTGCGCCGCGGCACCGATGTGTTGGTGGCCACCCCGGGTCGCCTGATGGACCTGCAGCAGCAGGGGGCCCTCAAGCTCGACCGGGTCGAAATCCTGGTGCTCGATGAGGCAGACCGCATGCTGGACATGGGCTTCATCCGCGACATCCGGCGGATCTTGGCCCTGATGCCCGCCCAGCGCCAGAACCTGCTGTTTTCGGCCACGTTTTCCAGCGAGATCCGCCAACTGGCCACGGGCCTGCTGCACCAGCCCGTGCAGCTGCAGGCCACCCCGGAAAACCAGGCGGCCCCCTTGGTCCAGCAAGTGCAGCACCCCTGCGACATGGGCCGCAAGCCAGACCTGCTCTGCCACCTGATCCAGAGCCAGGATTGGCAACAAGTGCTGGTGTTTTCCCGCACCAAACACGGCGCCAACCGACTGTCGGAACGGTTGGAGCAGGAGGGCATCTCGGCCGCCGCCATCCACGGCAACAAGAGCCAGGGGGCCCGCACCCGGGCCTTGGCCTGCTTCAAGAGCGGTGAGGTGCGGGTGCTGGTGGCCACGGACATTGCCGCCCGGGGCATCGACATCCAGCAATTGCCCCATGTGGTCAATTTGGATCTACCCAATGTGGCCGAGGATTACGTGCATCGCATCGGCCGCACCGGCCGGGCCGGCCTGACCGGCCATGCCGTCTCCCTGGTAGCCGCCGAGGAGCACGAGCTGCTGCGGGCCATCGAGCGGCTCACGGGGGCACCCCTGCCCCGCCAGGAGGTACCGGGCTTTGAACCGAAGGTGCTTTCCGCCCCTCCCCTTGACCTGAGCGGTGGTCGCGGGCGCTCCCGGTCTTCAGCAGGGGGCCGGCCCGGGGTCGGTAGATCGGCGGGATCCCGTCCTGACGGGGCCCTACGGGGTCGCCGCGGCGAGGGGCGAGCCGATCGGCGCGGCGGCGAAGGTCGCGGCGGCGAAGGACGCTCCGGTCGGGGTGGCGGTGGCAGCGGCGGCAGGGGCGGGCGAGCCGGCTGAATGGCAGCGATGGCGACAGTTTCGCCGGGCTGGTTGGGTTGCACTGGTGCACGTACAGCTTCAAGTCATGCCCTACGAACCTGGCTCACCCGAGTGCCGCGTACTGATCGATTGCAAAGCGCAGATCGAAACGATGCTCCTGGCCCTCTCCCGCATCGATAACAGCCGCCACATCCGCGACCAACTGGTGTCGGTGCACAACCAGCTGGAGGGCCTGCACGAACTGCATCGCCGCCAACCCCTGGCCGCCCTGGCCGGCGAATAAAGCCTCCCGGGGCGCCTGCCTAGGATTGGCCCAGCTTCTGCGGTTGTCGCCGCTTCCGCTTCGCCATGGCCCCAGCTGCTCCCCAGGTCGCCCCCTCCGCCACGCTTGCTGCTCCGGGCGCGGCCTGGGAAGCGGTTATCGGCCTCGAAACCCACGTGCAGCTGGGCACCGCCAGCAAGATTTTCAGTCCCGCCTCCACCGCCTTTGGCGATGACCCCAACACCCACATCGACCCCGTGGTTTGTGGCTTGCCCGGCACCCTGCCGGTGCTCAATGCCAAGGTGCTCGAATATGCGGTCAAGGCCGCCCTGGCCCTGAACCTCAAGGTAGCGGCCCACAGCAAGTTTGATCGCAAACAGTATTTCTATCCCGACCTGCCCAAGAACTATCAAATTTCCCAATTCGACCAGCCCATTGCCGAGGATGGCTGGATTGAGGTTGAAGTGGCCGAGAAGGGCAAGGAGACTTACCTCAAAACCATCGGCATTGAGCGCCTGCACATGGAAGAAGATGCCGGCAAGCTGGTGCATGCCGGCAGTGATCGCCTGGCCGGCAGCAGCCATTCCCTGGTGGATTACAACCGCGCTGGCGTCGCCCTGGCCGAAATCGTCAGCAAGCCCGATCTGCGCACGGGTCGCGAGGCGGCGGAATACGCCTCTGAGATTCGCCGCATCATGCGCTATTTAAGCGTCTCCGATGGCAACATGCAGGAGGGCTCATTGCGCTGCGACGTCAATATCTCGGTGCGGCAGGGACCTGACGCCCCCTTTGGCGTCAAGGTGGAGATCAAGAACATGAATTCCTTCTCGGCGATCCAGAAGGCCTGTGAGTATGAAATTCAACGGCAGATCAAGGCCATTGAGGCCGGCGAGCCGATTGTGCAGGAAACCCGCCTCTGGGATGAGGGCAAGCAGCTCACCAAGAGCATGCGCATCAAGGAAGGTTCCAGCGACTATCGCTATTTTCCAGAACCGGATCTGGGCCCGATTGAGGTGAGTGAAGCCCAGCGCCAGGCCTGGTTGGCCGAGCTGCCCGAGCTGCCTGCCGCCAAGCGGCACCGCTACGCAGACCAATTGGGCTTGTCCATCTACGACGCCCGGGTGCTCACCGATGAGCGGGCCATGGCCGAATACTTCGAGGCGGTGGTAGCGGCGGGGGCCGAGCCCAAGGCTGCCGCCAACTGGATCTGCGGCGACATCGCCGCCCATGTCAATGCCAACCGTCTCGATTACGCCAGCTTGCCCCTGCGTCCCGAGCAGTTGGCCGAACTGGTGGGCTTGATCGAGGCCAACACCATCAGCGGCAAGATCGCCAAGGAGATCCTGCCCGAGCTGCTGGAGCAGGGGGGCTCCGCCAAAGTGATCGTGGCGGCCAGGGGCCTGGGCATGATCAGTGATCCGGCCGCCATCGGCGCGATTGTCGATGGTTTGCTGGCAGCCCATCCGGCCGAGGTGGAGGCTTTCAGGGGCGGCAAGAACAAATTGCAGGGCTTCTTTGTGGGTCAGTTGATGAAGCAGACCGGCGGCCGCGCCGACCCCAAGTTGGCCAATCAGATCCTGATGGAAAAGCTCAAGGGTTGAGGGCCAAGCCTGCGGCGAGTTGCTGTTCGAGGGCCTCGGAATCGCCATCGTTGTGGATCAGCCGATCGGCGAGGGCCTGCTTGCGGGCCAGGGGCCATT